>CAZRUW010000001.1:0-9907 GCA_964603445.1 uncultured Gammaproteobacteria bacterium
GTCCAAAAATGAAACTCCACGGCTAAAAGCCGTGGAATCTTTCGAAACGGCTTCGCCACGTCTGACGTGGCTTCGCTTAAGTA
Source organism: uncultured Gammaproteobacteria bacterium (assembly GCA_964603445.1). Taxonomy (GTDB): domain Bacteria; phylum Patescibacteriota; class Microgenomatia; order JAMCZE01; family JAMCZE01; genus CAZRUW01. The sequence continues at coordinate 84 of CAZRUW010000001.1, forward strand.
TTCTTTTCGAGCTTGTTTCATTCGCTAGCTAACGCTAGCGGTATTCACAAGTTCAAAAATAAAATTATCCGGAGTAGGTTGTTTGGCCACCGGATTTTCGACAATTTTAACCAGACAGTCGGCGGGAGAATAGCTTGGTAAAAAGACTTTCTTGATAGTAGCTTCCGGGCCGTCACCGGAATTTTTATCAAAAACTTCAACATATTGTCCTTGCTGCAGGGGGTATTTCGTATTGTAAACATAAACCCGGTTCCCGACGGCTTTAGCGGAAAACTTTTCACCGTTTTGCGTCTCCAAAAAGTTGAAACTTATTCCCAGATTAGTGGAGGTAAAGGTTTTGATATTGGGATTGGCGGGATTTTTGGATTCAATGGATTCGGCTAAAGGAGAAGGAGCTGGAGGAGACGTTGGTGTTTGGGCAGCAGTGGGTGGTTGGGTATTTGTTGCCGGGGCAGGAGAAGGAGGAGTATTTCTGCTTCCCAGATAATAGAAAAAGCCGCCGACAGCTGCCAAAAGGCCGACCACAAGCAGGGAAATTATAACAAGGTTGCCTTTTGGGGGGTTCACAACTTCAGTTTGGCAAGTTTGCGTTGAAAAATCAAGAAGGATATGCCCATCATAAGGTAAACTGTCAGGCGTTTCCCGCGTTTCGATGGGTATTATTCATCAAGATTATTGCAAATTAGAAGATGATGAATATAGTATTGAAGAGTGAAATATTTTTTAATTGTGGGGTCCATTGCTATCGGGATAATTCTTCTGGTGGGGCTTCAAAATTTCCTCAGCCCGAAAACTCCTTTGGGGACAGGGTCCGGAGCGGTTCGCTATGTGCCGCTTGGGGATTCCTATACTTTCGGGGAGAAAGTAGACAAAAAAGATGCCTGGCCGGAGCTTTTGGTCCGGGATTTGAACTCTTTCGGAATCAAGACAACAATTGCGGCCAACCCCTCGCGAATGGGTTGGGCCACCAAAGAGGTTTTGAGTAAGGAATTGCCTATTTTAGAGGCATCTTCCCCCACTTTTGTGACTGTTCTTATCGGAACAAATGACTTCAACCAGGGTGTTTCGGAAACGGTTTTTCAAAAGAATCTGGAAGAGATTCTTGACCGGACGCAACAAGTTTTACCGGACCCGACAAAAATCATTCTTTTGACCATTCCGGATTTTTCGGTCACTCCCAAAGGAAAAACTTTTGGGGATCCGAAGTTTAATTCCCAAGGGGTTGCCCGGTGGAACCAAATCATTTTAATGGAAGGGGCTAAACGGGGTTTGCCGGTGGTAGATATCTACCCACTATCCCAACAAATGGCTAATGACGAATCCCTGGTGGCCAGTGACGGCCTTCACCCTTCGGCCAAAGAATACCGGTTATGGGAAAAGGAAATTTTGCCGGTAGCGCGGGGACTTCTTAAATGACCAGCCCGCTAAGAAGGCGAAGCCACAAGGGCTGGGTCACGGAAAGAACGGTGCCGGATTGGGCTCCTATTTCGGTTTGGACATCAATATTGACCGGAATCAGACCAAAGAGAGCGCCGGTTCTCTTGCCGGAGACCTTGAAGGAAACGGCGTCACCGGAGGCGCTGCTTGATGATTGGACCAGTTCGAGATTTTCAACTTGAGTTACCAATCCGGTAGTTTCCGCTGCAGCGGCCGCCTGATTGGGAAGAATTTGAATGGTTTTGAGACCCTGTGGAGTGCTCACTGTCAACTGGCCGGTGTTTTTGTCAAAAGAGAGAGGAAAAGCGGTGGCGGCGCCCACGCCGTCGAATTTAAATTCCAATTGCGAACCGTTCATTTGGACTTCCAGCTTCGATTTATTTTTTCCCTGCCCTGTTTCCAAAGAGAGTTTGCCGTTTTTTAGGGAAAGATGTTGTTTGGAACCACCGGGGGTGGCGGTTTCCGTTTCCACCTCCAGTTGCCCGTCGCTGGTGCTGATATGGACTTTTTCAACATCAGGTTTTTCAATTTCGTTTCGAATTTCGGTTTCCAATTCGCTGCTAGCGGAGGCTTCCGGTGTTTCCTTTTCATTTTCTGTCTTGGTCTCAGGTTGTTCCACTTTGTGAGTTTCCGGCTTTTCTTTTTCCCCGGTCTTGTCAGAAGTGACAGTTACCTCAGTTTTAGCAGTCAAATTGGAAGATCCGCTGTTTTGGTGTTCGTTCTGGTTGGAATCCCCGGTCGATCTTAAATCCTCGCCGGAAGACTGGTTCTCGTCTCCCCGGGTGATTAAAACTCCCTTTACCATTGGCTGATCGGCCGGTTTGAAGGTTGTTTGAGAGCCCAGAAGAGGCACTGTGGCTAGGAGAGCGAGAACCAAAACCAGCAAAACGGGAGCGATTCCGGATTGGGAATTAAAAGAACGGGGAAAATTTCGTAAGGGCATTGGGAAACACTTTAGTCAATTTTCGTCCGGGTGTCAAGGATAAAATTTTAAGAACAAGGGTTGTCTAGAACGGGAGGTCCGACGGGGCTTCGACAGCCTCTTTTTGAGCTTCAGCCTTTGGCAAAATGTAGATTTCCTGTTTGCGGGCGGCATCGACAGAAACAAGTTTGCCCTTATTATGGATAACCACGGCCGCCATGTCCCGGCAGGCCCAACAACTTTCACCCTTGGGACAGGCAAAAGAATTGGTCAGACGGGATTTTTTAATAATTAAGCCCTTTCTTTTAACCTCTTGGGCAAACTCTTCCATTTCCGGAAGAGAAAAGGGCACCAAGTCTTTGTCTTTGTCCAAATACCAGTAACTGGTCCTTATATCTTTAGTATTGAATAACCTGCTGGCCAGAAGGGCGTAGATAGGCAACTGCATGGAGTCCTCGCGTTCTTCATTTTTGCCGGTTTTGAAATCAACGACGTGATAGCCCCCGCCTTCTTCTTCAATCCAATCTAGCTTCCCGGTCAAAAAGAGATCATCGCCCAGATCAATCTTGGGAAAATCGGGTAATTTGGTTTTGGCTGAAGCTTTGAAATGGGGGTGGGCAAAAAAGTTTTTCAGCATGGCTTCTCCCCTTTCGCGGAAAGTTTTTTCCTCTCCGGGATCGGAAAAGCCGCCTTTTTCGCCCCCCAATGGTTGCCAAACGGCGGCGAATATTTCCGCCAATTCATTCTCTGTCCGGTCTTTTGGTTCCAAAGTCAAAAAGCGGTCAATGGTGTCATGGACGGCCTGGCCCAGAGCCAGGGCGGGGTTGATTATCTGGATTTTAAGCCCGGTATCCGGGGATTTATAGACGTAGCGGTAGAAGTAGAGTTTGGGGCACTTACCAAAGTCAGCCAGAGAAGAGGGGGAGATGAAAACGGCATTGGGATGAAAGGGCATGACGAGAGAATCTTAACATAGTTGCGGTATAATCTGCATGATGATGGTAATTTTTTGCGCCCCAAAAGTTAATGTCCCCAAAGATCTCCTGAAAGAATTAGGAAAATACGCGGAGGTGGTCTTTTTTGAAGACGATCCAATTGATATTCGAAAAATTGATCTTCTCAAACAAAAGGGAGACAAAATTCTTTGCCCCTTTCCGGAACCAATGGCCTGGAAATTCCCGAGCGAATTTATCAAAGAGATCCCCGACCTGAAAGCGATTTGCTTATCAACCACAAGTTTCAGTTGGGTTGACGGAAAACTGGCCAGAAGCCTAGGGGTGGATTTAACTAATGTTCCCAATCCCCCGAACGGTGTAGCCGAAGGCGTCATCTTTGCCATGCTGGGGGTGGCGAAAAAATATGCAGTAACCTTCAAGGGAAAGAAAATCGAATTTAAACCGGTCAATTATTTCCAGGAGTTGAGAGGTAAAACGATGGGAATTATCGGATTGGGGAGAATTGGTTCCCGGGTAGCGGAACTGGGGAAGGCAATGGGAATGGAAGTTATTTATTGGTCAAGAAAAACAAGGAATAAAGTTTATGAATTTCGCCAATTACCGGAGTTGTTTAAAGAGGCCGACTATGTTTTTCCAACCATGGTCGCCAATGAAGAAACCAAAGGACTGGTTTCTGAAAAACTACTGGATCTCATGAAGCCGTCAGCCGCTGTCATCGCCACTGTGAACGGCGAATTGGTCGACATGGAGAGTCTTTTGAAAAAAGTGGCTAAAGGGGAACTATTTGGTTGTGCTATCGAATCCAAAGAGACAAATATCCCTGACTATTTGGGCAATGTCTTTGTCACCTACGGCAACAGTTGGTACACCAAGGAAACCGTGGAGCAAAAGATGAAACTATGGATTGCGAATATTATTGAGGAGATAAACGGCAAACCTCTCAATTTGGTTAATTGAGAGTGTAGTCCCATCCTGGTTGCCAGGATTTGGTGGTTCGCCAGTCCTCTTTAAAAGCTTGCTCCCAGGTTTTGTTTTTCAGCAAAACGTCCAAAGCCAACTGCGGAGCTTTGTGGGCCACAATAGCCACCGATTTTCCAGCGTAATTCTTTTTGAGAAACTCCAGAAAATCGCCCAAGCGGGCTTTGACATCTTCATAGCTCTCCCCTTCAGGAAACTTTGTGGTGATATTTTTCTCCTGCAGTGGTTCAACAATGGCCGATGTTTGAGCATTGAGCTTTCCATAATTGCACTCGCGAAGCCGGGCGTCGGGAATGATGGGATAAATTCCCTTGAAAGTCAGTTCGGCTGAATGAACCGCTCGCTTCAGGTCTGAGCAAAAAACGACGTCAAACTTTTTCGCCTTAGCTTGGTCTCTCAAGTCGATTGATTGTTGAATCCCTTTTTGGGACAAGTCGGCGTCATGCCAACCGGAGGAAACTCCCTTTTCGTTGTCGGTGGTAGTGCCGTGAACGAAATAGGTTATTTTTATAGCCGGACTGGTTGTACTAAGAGATCTGCTGTCACCAACTATAAGTCTTGACAAATTTCTTCACGAAATGTATGCTTTAGTGGCTAAAGCATACATCTCAATATGAAAATTTCTTCTCCTAAAAAAACAGTCCCAAAGAGACTTATTCCTGGAAGCAAGGTGGCAATAAACGTGCTTCTGGACTATATAAGCGAGGGATATTCTGTGGCTGAATTTCTGGCCGATTACCCTTGGATTAAAAAAGGAAAAATCAGTAAAGTTCTTGATGAACTGAAATCGGAAAAATATCCGGCCTCTTATGCCTTCTAGGAAAATTCGTCTGCAGTTATATGCAGATGAGAATTTTCCTGTTTCCTCAGTTAAATATCTAAAATCAATTGGTGTTTCGATTATTCATGCTTACTCGTTCGGAAATGTAAGAAAATCCGACCGGTTTCACTTAAAATTTAGTGCCTACAAACAGAGAATCTTAATTACTTTAGACCGGGATTTCGCCTATAACTGGACGACACTTAGAAATCATCCTGGCGTCATTCTTATCTCTTCCGGCAGACAAATCCCCGATGCAATTAACAAAATTTGCGCTAAGGGTTTCCAAAAGTTGACCCCTCATTTTGTTTCCGGTTCTTTGGTGAGAATTACTAGCGACAAAATTTTAAGAAACAAAGGTGGAAAAATTGAAAAGATTAACTTGTAATTTTTTTTTCCGGGCCTCGGCAAAAATGTAGTTGGCAAAAAAGAGGGAATTTTTACAGCCGGGTTTTTTGGAGGGGGCTCAATCCTCAAATTAAAAAGTCAGTTTCAAATTTGGATTGTTAAAATGACCAATTCCGGGGTCGTTCCTAAATCGTGTTCCTAAACACTTTTTCTAGGACCAGTTATGAGAATAGGTTCAGAACCCAGAGGAGAAACATTAATCAATGTGAATTTTTCCCTCGGGCAGCCAAATTGGTCGGGCCCGTAACAACTGATATCGATTTGTTCACGAACGTGATGACTGTCCGGGAATCCACCAGTCGTGGGTCCGGGGTTGGTAATTTTAAGCATACAGCCGCTGCCCCAGACTAAATCTGGACCGGTAACCGAAGCATAATAGCCGGTCCCTTGGACATGTGACGCGTCAGGGGAAATGCCAAAACCCTGCCTTTCATAGATATCACCACGGCAAGCAAATTTACAAATATCAAGCATTATTAAAGACTGTAATCTTGTATGTATATTTTACCACACAAACAGGCACGTTGCTTTCGGCATTCGAGAATTACCTCAATTTCATTTTTCGCTGGCAAAAAAGAGGGAATTTTTACAGCCGGAATCCCCAATTGGCTTTCGATTTGAATTGTTGAGTCAATAACTTTCAGGACCGTCCCCAAATACATTGATTTACCCATGGCTCCCTGAGCCGTCTAATTGTGAGGAAAAACTGGACAACACCAAGATTCACATCGGGCTGTAGAATTTTACTGCTAGATTTCCGATTGAAATGTAAAATCCTATAGTTTTGGTATAATTTAGTGATGAAGGAATTGGGCTGTCTTTACACAGTGAGTCGAATTGTTAGACCCTTTGGTTCGTCCGGCCTGGCAAAATATGGATGCGACATGGCCGAAGATCAAGGACTGAGACCAACGATTAGCCGAGGTGAGGTCTTAGCCCTAAAGGCTTTGGATTTTGCCCGAACGGCGATTTTGCTGGTGGGGGTTGGGGCAGCAATCTTAAATGATAAGCCATTGTTAGCAATTATTCCCCCGATTCTCTACGTGGCCATTGGCTATCTGGAAATGACAACTGTCTATAGCGCTATTGGGAAGAGCCAAAAGTAGATCCCGGATCAGTGCAGTAACCTGCTTGGTTACTGAGAGGGTTTAATTCTCAAATAAAGATTTTGTTAAACTAATCAATTTAAAGACTGTCCCTAAGATCCTCCTGGGCTTGAGGAAAGTCTCAAAAACTCAACAGGTGAGAAAAGGATTAAATTAAAATCTTGTAACTGTAGTTTTAAGTTAGTTAGATTTGCTTTTAGGTTTTCTTGATAGGATAATTCTGTTATGAGTCAGTATGTTGACACGTTTGTGTTTGCCAAGAGAAACATAAAGATACTAGGCCAGAGTTTAATTGAGAAAGATGATGTTGGTATTGTGGAGAGCGGACTCGAAGGTAATACTAAAATCTTTTTTGTGCGAGCAGGAGAAACCGCTCGGTTGAATAAAAGTTTCTTTGAAATTTTTAATGTCAAGAAAACTGGTGATGCTTTCCCCAAAAAAATCTGTAACGTCTGTCACAAACTCCTAAACACTGGATTATTTGACAAGAATCAAAATGCTAAAAACAACAGGTCGGTTCGGAGACCTTCGTGTAAGAACTGCCGAAAGATTCTTGAAGGTAAAAATATTGATCCAAAACTTAAAAGAGAGTGGTTAAAAGTAAACCCAGAACCCAAAAACTCTCCCTTTTTATGCCCAATTTGTGACAAACGAACTATTGCAGGAGTCACTAGTAAAGTTGTCCTAGATCATAGTCACTTGACTGGAAAACCTAGGGCTTGGATTTGTGATAGTTGTAATACTGGAATTGGTAGATTTAAGGATGACATTGCCATTCTCCAAAGAGCGATAGAATTTCTTAAGGCTTAGTGGAGATGGGTTTAATCCCTTTAATCTTTCCCTTGCTAGTTTGACATACTCTTCTGATATATCGCAACCGATGTAAAAACGCTTGTTTGTTAGAGCCATTTTACAGGTTGTGCCTGATCCACACATTGGATCGAAAACCACATCTCCTTCGTTTGTCCAAGAAAGAATATGATCTTCTGCCAGTTTCTCTGGAAAAATAGCAGGATGTTTGAATGCAATTTTGTCATTGGTGGAACCACCCAGACCGACGGCATATTCCCAGATATTTGTCAGTGTTTTCTCGGGTTTAAGCTCCCCAAGAGTCTTTTTGTTAACACCATCCGCTTTTTTATTAAAAGGCAACATTTCTTGGCCCTGTCTAATAGTTCTGGTCTTTAATGGATTAAACGTCTTGGGGGATCCTTTACTGAACACAAACATAAACTCATAGCAGTTAGTGTATGCATTCGACCTCATAAATGGTGTGTTCTTTTTCTTGTAAATCATTACATCGTGGACATTAAATCCAATTGATTGAAAAAGCAGAGCTTGCTTAAAACTTGTAAGTGTTCTGTTTCCGTTTTTAACCTTGTCGCCGACAACCCAAACTAGGACTCCTCCTTTTTTTGTCACTCTAAATAAGCTCTTTACAATACTCTCAAAGTCAAAACAATAACCATTGTAATTTCTCAGCTCATCGTAAGGAGGGGATGTTATTGTCAAATCAACAGAGCCTTCTGGCATAGACTCCATAGCACTGACTGCATCGCTCCAAAGTATCTTATTGATGAAACCGTCCGGGAATTTCATTCTGTTTTATGAACGTTTCTAATTAAACCACAAAACTTCCCACGAATCTCTAGTTCTTTCGGATAGATATTTTTGAACGAATCATTTCTGCCCTCGAGATAAATTTTCCCCTTCCTCTTCCTGAAAACCTTAAGGGTTGCCCCTTTTTCAGTAATTGCTACAACACGATCTCCGTCTTGTGCAGTCTGTTGATGCCTTACGACAATCTTGTCACCATCTAGGATATTGTCGTTGATCATGCTTGTCCCTTTTGCTTCTAAAACGTAATAATCTCCTTGCGGCTGAAGCATAGAAACAGGTACGTCTATTGGCTCAGGGTTCTCTATAGGTTCAATTGGTTCGCCAGCGGCGATGTAACCAAGCTTGAAGATCCGTCCCGAACTCTCGTCAACAGAAGTTATTCCTCGGGCTATACTCCCTTCTTTATGCAAATAGCCTCTCTGCTGGAGTTCTTCGACAAAGTGTTGTGCTGTGCTTACGGACTTTTGCAAATGTCTGGAAATCTCTCGGAGAGATGGAGCATAACCATGTCCCTTTGAAAATTTCCTAATAAACTTGAGTGTTTTTAGCTGCTTTGGAGTTAAAACCTGTTTAATAAACTTGACATCTTTAGGTTGCATGATAAAATTGTACTAATTATGTATTACTTGTCAAGGGGGTGAATAATTATGGCAAGTACTGGATTAATGGGTCCATTTATCTTAACAAATAACACTACAGACAGAAACGTAACTCTCAAATCACTAGGTGCTTACACGCTCGGAAATAGCAATACCATTGGCATTTATATTGTGAGGTACGTCGGAAGATCGGATGACGATGTTAACAAACGGCTAAAAAACCGGGTTGGCAAATATATCCAGTTCAAATTTGGATATTATAATTCTCCAAAGGCCTCGTTTGAAAAGGAGTGTTTCCTATATCATGATTTTGGCGGCAATGAGGAAAAACTGGATAATTACAATCATCCCCAACGACCAGCAGAAACTAATTGGGAATGTCCAAAGTGTACCATTTTTGACTGGTTTTATCTGAAGTTTTAGCCAACAAACCCCAAACTCCTTTTCAGAAAGGTGGAACTAGAAAATTGCCCAGAGCGGCATGGTTGGAGTTCAATGTATTTTTTGTTATTCCCTTTGGATTTGGAGATAGGAAATTGGAGTTCGTTTTTGCGTATTTTTGGCCTGGACATGTGAGAGATCGCAGTTATTCTCCAGAAAGAGGATTGCAGGCTTGCTCCTAGTGACCCATTTTTTGGGCTTTGGCCTGGGATTGAGCAGCGAAGAAGCCGACTATATTTGTCGGTGTTGGTCACATCTTTTTCCAGAAGAACCTCTTGGTCTTCGATCTACTTCTTATTTTCACCAGTTGCTTCCGGGCCAAAATACACAACAGACTTGGAAGAGTCAACAGTTTTCGGAGCGTCTATTCCCAGGGAGCGGACTTTCCGTCTGTTGGCACCTTCCACTGACCGTCCGTCAGAACAGAAATAATCTTTCCTTTGAGTTGCACGTTTTCCGTGAAATGGATGATGTCATACTTGGGATTTTCTGGCTTGAGGTAAAGATAGGGCGGTTTATCTTCGGAAATGAAGCGCT
>CAZRUW010000002.1:0-20884 GCA_964603445.1 uncultured Gammaproteobacteria bacterium
CGGGTGGGCAGGGGAGACCAGAAGTCTTATTGCCTCTTGTTCACCGAAAACCCTGATGCTGAAAGGAGGCTGAAATTTTTGGAAAAGCTAAACAGTGGCCTGAGGCTGGCGGAAATCGACCTTAAATTCCGCGGTCCTGGGCAAAGATATGGCACAGAACAACACGGCAAATGGGACCTTCAGATCGCCGACTTTTCCAATCTCGAACTTGTTGAGAAATCCAACAATCTTGCCCAAAAGGTCCTGGCCAGCCCGACAGCATTTCCTCTCTTGCTTGACATGATAAAGCACAGTAAAATTACTGTAGCACCAAATTAATATCATTATTTATGACTCCCTTACCAAAACGTAAACTTTCCACCAGGCGCCAAGGCGACAGGAGGTCGCATTTCAAACTGTCGCTTTTCAACCTGATTTTGTGCCCGAACTGCCACCAGCCTTACCTGCCACACCGTGTTTGCCGAAATTGCGGCTTCTATAACGGCCGTCTCGTTAAAAAACCCAAAACCAAAAAGGCCCTGCAGACCGGCAGGCAGGGGGCGGAAAAATGAAAACCTCCCTTGACCCCCGCCACCTAAAAAGACAAAAAATCGTTCAGGATCTGTTTGCCTGGGAAGCCCAATCTCAAGCTAAAAGTCAAAAGATCAAAGATCCGGGCCATGACGGCAAGTTCCAAAAAATTGTCAGTTTACTCCCTCAAATTGACGAGATTGTTAAGCAGTCCGCTCCGGAATGGACCATTGAGAAAATCAACCGCGTTGACCTGGCCATCCTCCGCCTGGCCATCTTCGAACTTTGCTTTGAACTTTCCGAACCGCCCAAAGTCATAATCGACGAAGCCGTCGAACTGGCTAAAGAATTCGGCGGCGACCACTCACCATCCTTTATCAACGGTGCTCTCGGCAAGGCCCTCCTTTCTAAAACCCGTCTCCTTAAGATCATGGCCAACAAGTTGGGTGTGGAAGAAGAAAAACTTGGCCCCCAGGCTAACCTTCGGTCTGATTTGAATGCCACTGATTTGGAGATCGCCGATTTCATTGCCCTCCTAGAAAAAGATTTAAATATTCCCCCCATGCCTAACCTCGGGCAGTTTAAAACCGTCGGAAACATTCTCGACTACATCGAAGACCATAACGACTAAACTAATTAACCATTGAGTGTCATGGCAGATTTACAAAACCTGGAAACAACTCTCGGCATAAAATTTGATAATCAAGACCTTCTCCGCGAAGCCCTGACCCACCGTTCTTTCTTAAACGAAAATCCAAAAGCTAAAAGGTCTAACGAGCGCCTGGAATTCCTGGGCGACAGCGTCCTCTCTATTTTAGTTTCCACCGAGTTATTCCGCCGCTTCCCTGATGCCGCCGAAGGCTATCTGACCGGCCTTCGTTCCAACCTTGTCCGAGCCAAAACCCTCTCCCTGGTCGCCAAACACCTTAACCTTGGAGCCTTTCTCCAAATGAGCCGGGGAGAGGAAAAAAGCGGCGGCCGCGAAAACCCCTCGCTCCTAGCCAACACTTTTGAAGCTATCCTGGGAGCTATTTATCTCGACCAAGGTCTCGAAACAACTGCAACTTTCCTTCAAACTCACATTTTTCCCCAGATCCCCGCCGCCACTAAGTCAGAAAGCCTCTTTGATTTCAAAAGCCGTCTTCAGGAGATCCTCCAAGAAAAAGATCACGTTTCTCCCACCTACCGCGTCTTGTTGGAAACTGGCCCGGACCACGCCAAAACCTTTGTCGTCGGCGTCTTTAGCCTTAAAAAACTTCTGGCAAAAGGGCAGGGAAAAAGCAAGCAGGAAGCCGAGCAAGACGCCGCCCGCCTTGCACTCGAAGGAATAAAACAGTAAAATAGTCGAGAGTTCTTGAAGATTGAAATTAGAAACCCTTGATCTTGATCTCTTGATCCCTTGATCCTTCGATCAGGAAATCAAAAATTCAAAACGTCAAGATCAAAAAAATCAAGGAAGTCTATCTTCAAGTACTCATTTCATCTGGAACCTATGGCCGTTAAAATCCGTCTAACCAGATTTGGGAAAAGGAACCAGCCCCTCTACCGTTTCGTCGCTATTGACGAACATAAAAAAAGAGATGGGGCAGCCATCGAAATCCTGGGCCAATACGATCCGTCCAAAGTCAAAGACAAGGTCCAAGCTAAAAAAGACAGAATAAATTATTGGCTCTCAGTCGGTGCGAAGCCGTCAGAAACAGTGAAACACTTACTAAAAAGGTCAATGGCTAAATAGCTGATAGCTAAATAGTTAATTAGCTATTTATCTATCGAGTTATCAAACTGTCGTTTCTTGAAAGATTTTCTAACTTATCTGGTTTCCCAAATTGTCGATCACCCGGAAGCGGTTGCCGTTGAGGAGGCTGAAAACGACCAGGAGATTACTAATCTTTCCATTACCGTTGATCCCCAGGATATCGGAAAAGTCATTGGCAAATCCGGACGGATAATTAAAGCCCTTCGTGATCTCACCCGCATTCTGGCAGTTAAAAAAGGCCTTCGCGTTAACGTCCTTCTCCGGGAAGAATAAAAACATCCGTGGCGCTAAGAGTCTGTAAAACCTTCTCCTCGCTTGCCGAAACCGGTCTCACCTGACTCCAGACAATCAAACCACTGGACACCGGTTCAAAATAAACCTGAAGGGCAATCTGACCGGTCTGCTGAAGTCCCGTTGAGCCGGTAAAAGTCACTGTATCTACACCGATCAACTGACTGGCTGCCTGGACCTTACTCAGAAAAGCGGTCAGCCCGCTCAAATCTGTGTTGATGGTCACTCCGGCACCTACCCGGCGAACCAACGATCCGGGCAGGGCTTCATCCAAAGTTTGGGCCGAGTCCGTCGAGATTCTCCCCGGTGAGAATTCCAACTCTTTTAAAATCACCCCGCTGTCAGAGGCTATCTTGGAAATTCCCACCACTAATCCAGAGGTCTTCTTTTGACTGGGAAGAACCGCATTGACACTTTGCAATTCTCGAGCCAACTTCCCCTGATCCACCCCCACCAAAATCCTGACAGCCCGGTCGAGCATTTCCACGTCCTTGGAAATTTCCTCCTGACTCTTTTGTAATGTCAAAATTTCCTCAACTTGTCTAGGTACTGAAGTCACCAAAAACCACACCTCAATAAGAAGCACCAAAGCCCCAAGAAAGCAGGAAACCGCCCTCCTGGTAATGATAAATTTACTGACCAGACTGCGCATTTTTGTCCTTACCCGAATAATCCGCACTTATCTGGAAATCAAAACTGCCGCTTGGGTCAAAGCGCAAATTTGCCAGGACAATGTTTTTCAACCTCGGATTGCCACCGGGATTTACAATTCTTGTTATCATCCCATTCAAAGCCTTCGCGTCAGCCGCCTTGGCAACAAACTTCACCGAGGAAGCATTCAAATTCATCTCCGACAACTCCACCTGACTGCCAAGAAGCGATGTAATCTCACTGATAATCGGAACAAAATCCCGGCGGGAAGCTGAAGCCAAAACATAACCATTCACTTTCTCCTGAACGGTGCGCAAATCCAAGGCTACCTGGAACAACTGTTCCGACTGCAGTGTCAAATTCTTCCGCTGAGCCAAAAGCGTACTGACACGGCTCTTATAAACCCGGGATATAAGGAAAAAAAGGACCAAATCCACCACCAAGACCAAAGAACAAAGCCATAATGCCAGGAAAAACTTGTCCCGAAGTTCCGACTCCTTTTGCGAGATTACTTCTTGCGACGGTAAGAGGTTAATATCAATCATGTCATCTTCATGGCCAACCCCACCGCCACCGAAAAGATCGGCCCTGCCTCGCCAATTTCCAGTCTCTGGTTACTTGAAAGTTCCACAAAGTAAAAGGGGTCACCAAGCTGTGTCTCCAGCCCCAAAACATTGACAAAATAGGGAACAATCCCCGGCAGAATACTCCCGCCGCCGGACAAAATTACCCGCTTCACCTGTTCATTTCCCCCATGTGTCTCATACGATCCCAGAACTCTTTTAGCCTCCGAAAGGATGTATTCCACCACCGGTTTAATCGCCCCGGCCACTTTGCCGTCAAACTTTGCCTCATCCAAACCGTAAGTCCTTTTATACTGCTCTGCCTGATTAAGATCCAAACCCAACTGTGTGCCGATCGAGCGGGAAATTGCCGTCCCGCCTGTCCCCACCGACTGCGTCAGCGAAACCACGCCCTCCCGAAAAATAGAAAAAGTTGTGGTCTCCGACCCAATATGAATAAGCAAGCTTTCGGGAAATTGCGCCACTCCGGCCGTCAAAGCCCGAAGCACCGCCAGAACCTCAGTCTCCACTGCTATCACTTCCAAACCGGCCATGGAAGCCACTGAGATGTAATTGGAGACTGTGGTATTGGGTGCCGCCAACAATAGAACACTCATTTTTGCTCCGGGAACACCCTGCTCCGGCAATTTCAAAACCTGGTGCTTTAAAATCACATCGGAGAGGGGAACGGGAATATACTGCTCTGCTTGCCAGCTTATCGCCTGGGACAGTTCCGGCTCCTCCAAAAACGGCATCTCAATAACCCGGGTATACACTTGTGATTCCGACAGGCTGATTATCGCCTTTCGGGAATTCACATGGGCGTCGGAAAGGAGTTTCTTAATTGTATTTGCTCTGTCGGCGTCCCACTGAATCTGGCTCTCAAATTTTGGAGCTTCCGCTTGAGCCAAAGCCAAAAGCCTAAACTTGTTATTATCAGCCAGGTTCAATTCAACAAGTTTAATACTTGCCGTTCCCAGATCCAAACCGACATGTTCCTGAAATTTCATTTCGAAATACCGAAGAAAAACTACTTAATAATGTCCCCGCCGCTGTAAAACACATTTTCAAACACTGCCGGTAGCCCGGCCGGGTAACGATCAGCCTGCAGCCGCCGCACTGAACCGTTGCTTGTCGTTGCGGTCACAACTATCCGGTAATACTGCAGTCCGAAGTTGGAGTTGCTGTTTCCGGCCACCCGCCCGCAAATATTAATATCCGAAGATTGATAAACAGGCCTCACCCGAATCAGCCTGGCCTGAACCGGCGGTGTCCCCAGCTTAAAGGGGATCTCCCCAAAATAGGAACAACTGCCGCTGCTAAATGAGGGGTCGCACCCCACCGAACAATTACTGCCGGGAGTCCCCGGGGCAAAACCGTTGTTTCTTCCCAGCCCGGCAGCAGTGTTCGCGTTATAAGCATACCGCCGCAGGGTATTGTCACTGTCCAGAACGGAAATTTCCACCGAAGCATCGCCCTTCCAGGAAACATCGATTGATTGCAAGTTAGGATTGGAATTTGTCAGATCGACCTCCACCACGTCATCTTTCAACACCCCCGGCACGGTAATATAGTTCTTCGACACTTGGCAAATCCGGTAGGTCAAAGCCTTTATTCCCGAAAGAGACAACCCGGTGATCACATTATCCGGCGCCGTGCTGCAGTCCGGTCCCGCTCCTGCCAGGGAAGCATTAAAAAATGCGTACTGCAACCCCGCTTCCGCCGCGGCCAAGGCTCTTGTCCCGGCATCGACATAGGTCACCTGCTTCAAATCCGAAAGTGACCGGGCAGTGGCCGAAAGCCCCACCACTAACCCCAGCATGGAAAGAAGTAAAACCAAAACTGCTATCTGACCTGTCCGCCTCATACAAAAAGCGTAGCACAAACTCTTTTTTTTGTCACTGTCAAAGCCAACCTTAAAACCGTAGTCTGGGTGTAATCGTGTCCGAAAGCGACGTTTCCGCACAGAAATTTGTCATCGTCGCGCTGGTCGTCGCCTGGACCGCCAAACCTATTGATACTGCCTGTCCAGTACCGGAAGTTCCGGAAATAGAGAAACCGTTTTTGCAGTTCGTCCAGGAACTGGCACACTGGCTGGCTCCGACGCAGTTAACCACTGCCGCTCCGTTTGTGTTGATCTGCTGCCCGTTCTTAAACACCTTTCCCGAGCTCAGCTTCCCGTTTATATCCGGGTCAAAAACAAACTGGTAGGTATCCACCAAAGTTAAACAATTACTGTCCGAATAAGTATTCAAAAGAATATCCCCATACCCCGGGGGGGCATACCCCGCAGTGTTCCCAACCACCCAGGAAACACAGGCCGAGCTCCGAATGGATTTACCCAGTTGTTCCATGATCGTGTTTGCGTTCTGATGGACTTCATTTTCCACTGTTGTCCGGGTCGTATTCTGAATTATCTGTACCAGAAAGTCGGTCCCCGCCAACATCAGAATCCCAAAAACCCCGATTACCACCACTGCCTCGACCAAAGTGAAACCTTTTCGCCAGAACCAAAGTTTTTTTGCCAACTTTGCCATCTCAAAATAATCAGTAGTTTAGCCCCGAACATGAACAGTGTTCGGGCGCAACTGCGTCAGTAGTTATAATAATAAGTATCTATTCTTGTTGGCAGCTTGCACACCCCCCGATCCTTCCAGGTTACCACCACCGACACCAAAATCGAAGTGGTTCCAGTGGTTGTCAACTGCAAATATCGGTAAAAAGTTGACTGCCCGGGGATTAATAAGGCGTTATTGGAACAATCGCTCACACAGCTGCCCGCCGATGGGGGGTTCCATGACAAATTAATATAGCACTGAGTTCCGTTTTTACCGTAATTGGATAACGCCCCCCAGGAATTGACCTGGTAAAAATTTCTGACTTGCTCAATCATGTCTTCCGCGAAGCTTACGGACTGGTTCTTCAGTTTAGAAGAGTAGGAGAGAGCCAAAATCTGAAGACTCATTAAAACTATGCCCGTGCTGACGATTGTCAAAATCATTAAGGCCACCAAAGCCTCCACCAAACTTAGTCCCCGGTGAAACTTTACTCCGCCTTTTAAAAACCCAGCAGCCTTAAAAAATCCCTTGACCATAGGACAGAAAAAATTGCTCCCGCAATTAAATATGGCCCAAAGGCCATTTTGTCAGAAAGCCGGACTTTCTTCAAGAGAACAAGAACCACAGCCGAGAACCCCCCCAGGACAAACGACCACCAAAAAGCCACTGCCACTTTGGGCCAACCCAAAAGGAAGCCTAAGAGAAAGGCCAACTTGACATCCCCCAACCCCATCCCCCGAAAACGAGTTACAACTACAATCAACAAGAACGCTAACCCCGAAACCACTCCTGACAGCAAGTGTGTTCCCAAACTGAAAACTGAAAACTGAAAACCGTAAATTACGGCAGCGACGCTGCCTGCGATAATCATTTCATCCGGAATCAGCCCGTAAATCCAGTCCGAGAAAAAAATGACGATAAAGGTATATGCTATCAGGTAATTAAGTAATTTAGAAATAGGGGATAAGGCCGGAAAATAGAACCAAATAGCAACGGTCAACAGCGCTGTCAGAAGCTCCACCACGGGGTATTGCCAACTGATCTTTTTTCGGCAGTACCGGCATCGGCCGGAAAGAAGAAAAAAAGAGAGCAGGGGAATATTATCACTCCAAGAAAGCCCGTGACGGCATCTGGGACAAAGGCTGCGTCCTTGCCAAAATCGCGGCACTGTCCCATCTTCGCTGTTAAGCCGCCAAATCAAAACATTCAAAAAACTTCCAAGTGCCAATCCCAAAGCAAAAACAATCAAAAAATTTAATACCATTTCCACCAAAATCCCGCACTGGCAGTGCGGGATGTTTCCTCATCACTTTAAAAATACCTCCAAGCCCTACTGGGCCGTACAGTCCGCATTGGCAACCTCTCGACCCGCCGCATTTCCCGTGTCCACTTTCCACATTGATCCGGCAGTAGTTGACGTCTCCAACTGGACACAAATCCCATACAACGTTCCTGTCGAATCAGTCACGTACATATAATCAGAGTTTATCCCGGTGGTACCGCCCGGAGCCGTAGGGACACTTGAGATATAGGTTGGTGTTAACGCCACCAAAGCCGTACTAGCCACTCCCGGTGTGGGGTAATAGACGGGATAACTGGTTTTTTCCGTATAATAAGCCTGCAGAGCCGTCTGAATTGATTTCACTTCTGCCTTGCGTTTTGCATCCCTAGCTTGTTTCTGAACCCGAGAAAAAGAGACCACCGCAATTGTTGCTAATATGGCGATGATCGTAATCACAATCATCAGCTCCACCAGAGTAAATCCCTTACTTAAAAAACTCCTGCTTTTTGAATTTTTGAGCAGTCTAAACAACATCTTCACCTCCCAAGCCTCGCCAAAAATGTTCAGGGCGGGGCAACAACTCCAAGTTGCATTCAGTGTGAAGTAAAAAAATCCCCTTGTCAAGAGATAAGAGGAAAGTGTATCCTGCCCTCATGCTCGACCTTCTCTCGAAGTTCATGTTGGATACTCCGGACTTTGGCCACAGCGACATCTGGCACCAAAATTTCGCTTTTCGCCACCTTCTCTCGACGACTCTCAAAAACGGTTACTTACCCTTCTGGTCCAAAGACATTGGCATGGGATTTCCATTACTGGCTGAAGGACAAACAGGAATGTTTAGTCTCAGCAATCTGCTCCTATTTCGTTTCTTTGACCCTGTCACCGCCACCAACCTGACCTACTTAGTAATCTTTATAACCACCTTTATCGGCTCCGTCCTTTACGGACGAGTAATTAAGCTTTCCAAAATCACCGCCTTCTACCTAGCCACAATTTTTACCTTCTCTGGCCTTATGATTACCCAAATGAGAGCCATTCACCTGGTTCAAGCCGTCTCCTTCCTCCCTCTGGAATTCTATCTGGCAGAGAAAATGATCCAGACGCCAAAGAAACGCTGGGTAGCCCTCTTTGCCCTGATCCTCTCCCAACAAATATTCGCTTCCTATGAGCAGATTGTCGTTATCTCGATGATAGCCACCGCTGTTTACCTCCTGATTAGAATGCACCAATTAAAAACTCTTAAACCGCTCGCTCCTTTTGGTATTTCTGCCATTCTTGGTATAGTTATCGCCCTCCCCCAAATTATTCCCTCGCTGCAAATGATCAGACTTTCGGCCCGTGCAGGCGGGGTTGCCATTCAGGAAATTGTCCGCTTTCCCTATAACCCCAAACACCTCCTCTCTTTTTTTAATCCCTACCTGTTCGGTGACCCCAGGCAAGGAACCTACCCTCCGTTTTCCGATAACTGGGGAATTTTTTGGGAGTCCACCGGCTACATCGGCGTCATCCCGCTGTTTCTTATCATCCTGTTAGTCTTCCACAAACGCCTCCGGCATCTGCGAAATCTGTTCCTCGTACTCATAATTACATCCGGTATCCTCATGTTAGGGAAGTTCACTCCTTTTTTCTTCGTCTTTCTTTTCCCTCCTCTCTCTTCTTTCCGGGTTCCGGCAAGATTCCTCATCCCTTTTGTCTGGTCGCTGGTTATCCTCGCAGCCATCGGCTTTGACAGAATAAAACCCAAGTTTCTAATCATCCCTATTTTTGTTTTCTCAATTATTGATCTGGCAAGATTTGACCTCACTTATCATGCCGTTGTCAACGCTCAAAGTTGGCTGGAAAAACCAAAAGCAGCACAAATCCTGCAAAACGATAAAAACTGGCACCGAATCTACACCCTGGCTCCGTACAACCAATGGAACGATATTTTTCTCAAACACGGTTGGCAAGACATGACTGCCTATCGCCAATTCCGGAATGCTCTCGACGGTTCTCAGAATCTCTATTGGCAAATCCCTTCCCTCGACTACTACGCCGGCCTCTCCACTCGTCGCCTCGACCTGTTTAAAGGGCTTATTGACAACGGCATTTCCGTAAGTCCAGAGCAAAACACGTTTTCCTTATCTACAGAATCCGGCCGGCTTCTCTCTCAAGCCAGCGTCAAATACCTCATCTCACCCTATACCTACAACAGGTTGCCTGGAACAGACCCCCTCGAGCTTACTGCTTCAATCTCAGGGCAGCCTGCTTTTTTCATTTATCAAAACCCCAACGCTCTGCCTCATGCCTATTTAACCAAAAACTTCCTGGTCGCCCGAACCATTGTTGACTTAAAAGACAAAGTATCTAAAGCCCAACCGGGCCAAATTATTCTGGAAAAAGAAATCGGTTTCGCTTCGCAAAGCGGAAAAATCGAGGAAGCCAACGTCACTCTAAACTCCGATCTTGAAGTCCGGATCAGTATTAATGCTCAACAATCTTCTCTTCTGGTCCTCACCGACAGCTATTACCCTGACTGGAGAGTCTATCTCGACGGGCACCAAACGGAAATCCTGCCGGCCAACATCAATGAACGGGCTGTGATTGTCCCCTCCGGCAAACACGAAGTTATCTTCCGTTTTTCTCCCTTACAAATCTTTTAAACTCCCGCTCTCCTCATCCAAAATTTTCTGCTCCAAAACCCGATAAGAAGCAGCCAATTTTTCATTTTTATAGCACTCAGCCGCTAAATCAGCCAGGTCAGCATATACATAACTTACATCCGGATTTAACTTTAGAACTGACTGATACGCCCTTTGAGCCGCGTCACACTCCCCAAGTTTTTCATACGCTCGTCCCAGTTTAAGAAAAGTTAACAGCAGGGAATCAAAACCCAAAGCCCGGTTATAATAACTTGCTGCACACTGCCAATCCTTATTAAAACTGCAGTAATCACCAAGCGACAAAAACATAGTGCTATAAAGTCCCAAGATAACCCTATTGGAAAGAGTCCCGTCCAAAAATAAAGCCACTTCGTTCTTATCAGGTAAGGAATAGGCTTCCAGGTCTTGACGTATCTGTTCCTTCCAGTTTTCAAAGGACTCGACCTGATCCTTTCTCTTCAACTCAAACAGAAGTCCCGATTGAGAAGCAACAAAACCGGGAACACTAAAATTTGGCGGACCGACAGTGAAAATCCGTACCTTCCCGGCGTTTGCCTCCACCAGTCCGGCCATACTGGCCGTCCTGGGCAAAGAGAAATCCAGATCACTTCGCGCTTTGCGAAGATATTGATAAGCATTAGCCGGTGAGGGCATATTCGGTGTCACCAGCTCCACATCCGGCCGATATTTTTCCACATAACGGGCATAAAACGTCAAAAGTGTCGGGACATCTCCCTGCGGTAAAAGCAGGGCATGAGAGGGGAGAGTCTTTAGCACATTACGAGCAAAATCAATCCCCAAAAAATTTCCCGCTTGGTCCACCAATGGGCCATTTTTTATAAAAAGCGATAAAACCAAATATGACCCCAGAACTGCCGGCAAAAGGCGAAGAACCGGCCGGCCGGACAAAAGTCTTCCCAAGAAAGCCAACCCCAAGCCGATAGCTAAAGCTACAAAAATGTTAGGCATCAGATAGAACCTCTCGACAATCGCCAAGGTGGCTCCCGAAAACTCCGAAAGAGGAAAATTCGCGTAGGTCAAAAAGAAAAGTGAGGAAAAAAAACCCAGCAGCACAAAAATCACAAAGCGAAAATTTCCCTTCCAAAACGACAGCATACCCACCATTGCTACTGACACACCTAAATAAGTAAAATCGTCCCAGGTAAAGCGCAAATAATTCTGCACCTGCGACCATTTCTGGGGCAAAGTCACCAAAGCCGGGTCGGAACCGGCAAAGGCTGAAAAACTGCCGTAATCAGACCGGGCAAAAAGCCTAAATAAATCCCAAAAATTCTGCGGATAACTCCAGGCCAAAGACACTACCGCCGTTTTCGCCCTAATAAAAACGTACAAATATGGCAAAAAGCCCATCGTCCCCAAAATGCCAAAAAAAATCAACCAACGAAAAAGGCTAAATTTAGACTTAGTTCTGAAAAAACTCCTTACCTGCGGATAAAGATAATAGACGAGAGGTATAATCAACAGAACAATCGTTTGGTGGTGTGACAAGCCCAATGCAAAAAAGAACGCCAAAAAACCAAATCCTAAAGCCGCCTTCTTCCCCTTAAGTTCCCCCAACCGGACGCAAACATAGACAACCGGGCCAAGAAGAAGATCGTTCAGAGAAAACACCTCTGCGACCAAACCATAGAGCCAAAATGTGTAAGAGAAAGCCAGAATAAGACTGCCGCCAACCGCCGCCAGACGGCTCTTTGTCACCCTTTCCAGCGTCAAATAAATAAACATCAAAGTCAAACTTTGGCACACCGCCGCAAACAAATTTACACGCCAGGCAACAGTCCCGAACGGCAACAGAGTAAACAGGTGCCCAAGCAAAATATATAATGGGTATCCAGGCGGGTGGGCAATCCCCAAAACTGCCGCCGCGGTAACTAATTCGCCGGAATCTCCCTGAATGGCCACCGACGTCGACAAAGTAAAAAAATAGACCACAAAAGCCGGCAAGACGACAAAAACTAAAGGAAAAACAAACCTATTCTTAAATATAAAGCCTTTCATCTAAGCCTCATTACATAACTGAGCGGGACCCCTTCACGCTCCACCATAAAAACAGTTTTGCTCTGATCCACAAGAAGGTACTGGTCAAAGCGAGTATAACAGATGAAAAAGTCAGCGCCTGTCAAATTGTTTGTCCAAACCATTTGTGGGGAGAAAAAATACGCCGACTGTGTCGGATCACCACAGGTCACCACCCTAATTCTCCCCAAACCTGAATCCTCATCCAAATTTCGCAGCCAAACTACCGCCTCCTTAAAACTCTTACCCCAATAATCAGTTTCATACTTCCCATTGGCTCCCGGCAAATCACCGACGAGCTCATTAAAATAAAGATACTCGTACGGATGAAGCAGTCCCATTTGTTTGACAACCAAAAATACATTGATTACTAATAGAACCAAGGCAAGAGCCCTAAAAAGTCCATATCTGCTTCTCCAAAAAAAATCGAAACCATAAGAAGCTAAAATAGCCATCGGAACAACCAAAAACAAAAAAAGCCGCCAGCCGTCATAGAGAGGAAAACCAGAAACGGTAACTCCCGACAGTGGACCAAATAATGAAAGCAAAAGAAGTGCCGCCGTCAGTTTCTTTTCCGTAACCATTGCCCTTTGCCAAAAAAAAATTGCGATTGAAACCAAAATCCCGATCACAAAAAAGATTAAGGTCACAAGGGGAGAAGTGATTAAAATCCATTTTGATAAGTAATACCAAGGCAGCTTCGCCGTAGACAAAATTTTCCCTTCAAACAGAGTTTGCGGAACATACAACATCCCAAACTCCTGCGGCAGGCTTACTTTGCCCAAAATCCCAAAAAAACCAAAATAGCGCACATATGGGTCAACAACAAAGAGTGTTAAAACAAAAAAGGCCACAAACGTTAGGACTACACCAAAAGACTTCAACCAAGAAAACTTCAATGCCCTCGCCTTAAAAAGAAATAAAAACCATGTCAATACCGGCAAAAAGGCAAGAATTACCCTGTGAGAAAAAGCCAGGGCTGAAAGAACTGCCAGTAACAGCATGTTGGTCACCAGTCCCTTCCGTTTCGTTTCCTGAACGATTAAAACCGCAAACAACAGTTCCCAAGCATAAAAAACTACCGAGCCGCCATCCATCTGATTATCAAAAATGTCCCCAAACCATCGGGGAAACAACGCCAAAAACAATACTCCCGCAAGTACCGCCGCCTTCGAAAGATCCAGCCGGCGAAGAATCAAAAAAAGAATGACCAGCGCCGAAGAGTTAAAAACAGCTTTGGCCAAATGGAGCAGCTCGAAGCTGTGCCCGTTCCCCATCAGCTTAATTGCCAAGAAATAAAGACTATCCAGCAATGTCCCGTGAGTTAGAAGGTGATAAAGAGGAACTTCCCTAATAATCCGCGGAGCATTGAAAAAACTTTCCGCCACCGCCCTTCCGGAACCCAAATAGAAACTCTCATCCCAAGAAACCCCAAAATCCTTATAGATAAGACCGATAATAATTATAAACCCCAGGTAAAAACCTAAAAAAAGTCCGCTCACAACAGAAACCCCCCGATTTTGTCGGGGAGTCTCTCTTCCTATAAATTTCTCTCTATTGCGGACTGATAAACGAGTTCGCTCCACCACCCTCTCGATACAGCATTAATGTATAAGTTCCGCTTCCCCCTGAAGCATACTGATAAGTCACAACACTGTTCGTTCCACAAGGCGTCCAATTAGACGCGCCCACGCTTGTGGGGTAGGTAACTTTCCCGCCTCCGCAACCCGGATCAACCGGCAATGCAGTCAGCTGGCCACCGACGCTCAAAATTGTCATCATTGCACTAAACGCTGTCGTATTCGGGTATGACGAACTATCACCATTATATCTCTCCAGTGCGGCCCGCAGTCCATTCATAATTTGCTGTCTTTGAGTGTCCCGGGCAGCTTTCTGGGCTTGGCCAAGACCAAAAAGAGCAATGGTTGCCAAAATGGCAATCACCGCAATCACGACCATGAGTTCAATCAGCGTGAAACCTTTTTTAAATGTTCGGACAGAAAACATTGTTCACCTCCTTCGCCCGCCGAAGCCTTGCGCAAAGGCGGGCTTTGACCTTTGAACTTTTCCTCTTAATCTACTTTGACCCATTTTCACCACGCTGTCAAGAACCAGCAATAATGCTCTCTACTGAGGACTCAAAAAAATACCGCTTCCACCTCCTTCTTTGTAGAGAACCAGTGTGTAAGTGCCTGTACCGGCAACGTACTGATAGGCAACAATAGTGCTAGTTCCACATGGGGTCCAAAAAGCAGCCCCAACACTGGTAGGATAAGTAATCCGCAACCCGGATCCACCGGTACCGCGGTCAGTTGCCCCCCGGTGTATCTTTCCAAAGCCGCCCTGATCCCATTCATAATTTGCTGCCTCTGAGTATCCCTCGCAGCTTTCTAGGCTTGGCCAAGACTAAAAAGAGCAATGGTTGCCAAAATGGCAATAACAGCCACCACTACCATCAACCCAATCAAAGTAAACCCCTAAGACCCCTTCTTCCCCCGGTGTCAAAAGCACCTAGTGAATGACATTTACCAGATTGAACATGGGCAAAAGGACAGCCAGGGCTAATCCTCCCACCATGCTGCCCATAAGAAGAATCAGCATCGGTTCCAGAAGAGTGGTCAAGGTTTTGACCTTCCGCTCGGTAATTTCCTGATAGAACTTGGCCAGCTTTAAAAGGCTTTGGTCCACGGTCCCGGTTTGCTCACCAATCGCCAACAGCTGGGCCATAATAAGAGGGAAGTGGGAATTGCGCCGGATGGCCAGGGACAAAGGCAAGCCTTTCTCCACCATCGCCGCCGCCGCCAGAAGCCCGGAGCGGTAATAGTTATTTTCGACGGCTTTGGCCATAATGTTTAACGCGTCCAGAATGGCCACCCCGGAATAGAGAAGCATCCCCAGCGTGCGGGCAATTATTGTCAGGGTCATCTCCGCGTTCAGCTGGCCCATCACCGGCATTTGAAACATCAGATTATTTATCAAATACTCGCTGGTGGGATTTTTCATCAATGTCCGAACTGCATAAGCCAGAAGGATTATGACAATAACTACGATCAAAAAGTAATTTGTCACCAAGTGCGAGAGAGTAATAAGAATCCTTGTTGGCAGCGGCAGTTGTGAACCAAACTGCTGGTAAACTCCAGCAATGGTGGGAATAATTGTCGTCAACATAAAGGTGGCAATACCAATCATTGCCGTTACCACCACTGCCGGATAGGTTAAAGCTCCCTTGACTTTCGCCTTAAAATCCAGGTTGGACTCCATGGTTTCCGCCACCTTAGCCAGTGTCTCGTCCATTTTCCCGGAGGCTTCTCCGGCCTTGACCAGATTAATATACAGTTGATTAAAAACCTGCGGGTAACGCCCCAAGGCATCCGAGAGGGCAATTCCTGACTGGACGTCATGAATAACCGACCGGATAATTTCCCGGAAAAAACTGTTCACCGCCTGTGTCGAGAGATTTTCCAGGGCATCGGTCAATGGTAACCCGGTGGATATCATCGTCGCTAAAAGACCGGTAAAAGTAGCCACTTCCCGCTCCGAAACCGAAGGACCGAATAACCCCAGGGGCAGGCTTTTCCAATCCCAAACCCGATTTTCCGAAATGGAAATTACCATCAAACCCCGTTCCTGAAGTGTCCGAACGGCGGACTTATCTGTCAAACTTTCCACAATCCCGGAAGTCGTCGCCCCTGCTTGATCTTTAGCCTTGTATGTGAATCTTTTCATCTTTTAATAGGGGATTACCGCTTTTTTAAAAGTCCACCCAAATCTGACGGGCTATTCGCGTAGGCTGCCGCCGTGTCATAGCTCACTTTGTTGGAAGCCACCAGAGAAGCCAGTGACATGTCCATCGTCATCATCCCCAAATCCCGGGAAGTTTGGATGACATTATCAATCAAATGAGTCTTTCCCTCCCTGATAATCGACCGCACTCCGGGTGTCGCCAGCAAGACCTCCGTGGCCGGCACCCGCCCCTTGCCGATACCCGGCAAGAGCCGCTGACAAATGATTGCTTCCAGAGTATTGGACAGTTGCAATCTAACCTGAGTTTGCTGGTTCTCCGGAAAAACGTCCACCACCCGGTCAATCGTCTGCGCCGCCGAATTGGTGTGCAGTGTCGAAAACACCAAATGACCGGTCTCCGCAATTGTTAAGGCCGCCGCGATTGTCTCGTAATCCCGCATTTCTCCAACAAGCACCACATTCGGGTCCTCCCGTAGAGCAGCCCGCAAAGCGTTGGGCCAGGAAAGCGTGTCAAAACCAATTTCCCGTTGCGACACCAAACCCAGAGCTCTGGAGTAAACATACTCAATCGGGTCCTCAATCGTCACGATGTGCCCGCCAACCTTTTGGTTAATTTCTTCAATAATTGCCGCAATGGTTGTTGATTTCCCGTGCCCGGTCGGCCCGGTCACTAAAATGAACCCTTGCTTGAGTTGAGTGAAGTTATGACAAATTTTGGGCAGGTTAAGTTCCTCAATACCGGTAATCTTGAGGGGAATAAGCCGCAAAGACACCGCAGGCGTTCCCTTTTCAAAATAAGCGTTTATCCGGAAACGGCCGGGTCCGTAACTATAGCTGAAATCCAGCTCGTGATTGGTTTCAAAAAGAGTCTTTTGGTTAGTTGTCAAAAGCACCCGAAGAAGATCATCAACGGCCTTGCCGTCCAACAGGGGAGTATTATCAACAGGTGACAGAACCCCGTCAACCCGCAGGGTCGGCACATAACCGGCCACCAGGTGCAGATCCGAGGCCCCTCTATCTATAGTCAGCTGTAAAAGATCCTGAATTGTCATAAAAAACTCAATCCTGCGCTACCCTCAATACTTCCTCCAGCGTCGTTACCCCTTCCAAAGCCTTCAGATACCCGTCCTGCTTCATGGTTATCATCCCTTCCTCAACAGCGGCCCTTTCAATCTCTCCGGAATCGGCGTGGGACAAAACCAGTTTAGCGATTCGGTCCGACACTGGCAACACCTCAAAAATTCCGATTCTGCCCAAGAAACCCTCATCCCCGCACTCCTGGCAGCCTTTCCCCCGAAACAAAGTCACCTGGCCGTCATTTTTCGCCGGAAACAATCGCCCCAACACTGCCTTAATATCCGCCGTCATTATCTCCGGCGGTGTGTACTCTTCCCTGCAGTGAGGACAAATCCGCCGCAAAATTCTCTGCCCGACCAGGGCATTAAGAGATGATGCCAGCAGAAACGGCTCCGCTCCCAGATCGATCAGTCTCGGAATCGCCTCCGCCGCCTGGCTGGTATGGAGTGTTGAAAACACCAAATGCCCAGTCAGTGCCGCCTGGATAGCCAAATCAGTCGTTTCCCGGTCCCGGATTTCCCCAACCAGGATAATATTCGGGTCCTGACGAAGAAAAGACCGCAGCCCGGTGGCAAAATTCAACCCGGCGGCGCCGTTCACCTGAACCTGGTTGACCCCGTCTATCCGGTATTCCACCGGGTCCTCAATGGTCACAATATTCACCTTCACCGAATTCAACTTCGACAAAACCGCGTAAAGCGTGGTCGTTTTCCCGGAACCGGTAGGCCCGCACATCACAATTATTCCGTGAGGCCGAAGAATGGACATCTCCAAATTTTTAAGAGCCGTCCCGCGCAGCCCCAACTCCGCCAAGCTGGGCACCCCTCCGCCCTTAGGCAAAAGCCTTAAATCCACTTTCTCCCCGTTAACCGTCGGCAAAGTCGACACCCGAACATCAACCTCCGTCTTGCCGCTCTTAAAATTAAAACGCCCGTCCTGAGGCACCCTCTTTTCATCAATCTTCATGTCCGACATCACTTTAATCCGCGAGAGCAGAGAGTCGTGGATTCGGGAGGGCAACACCAGCTTGTCATAGAGAATTCCGTCAATGCGGTAGCGAACCCGGGTGTGATCCAAAAGAGGCTCGATGTGGATATCCGAAGCCCGGGACTTAATAGCATAATCCAAAAGGGCCGAAGCAATCTTCGCCACCGGAGCGTCCCGAATGACATCCCCACCTTTCGAGATATCCAGTTCCCCTCCCCCGAGATCCTCAACCGGAGTTTCTTTAATCGCCGCCGTCACCTGCGTCGCCAGACCTTGACTGTATCTCTCGTCTATCAAAAGCCCGATGACATTGCCCGGAGCCAAGAAAGGCTTAACCTTTTTGTTTGTTTTCTTCTCCACAAACGAAATCACCCCTAAGTCCAAGGGGTCAGCCATCGCCACCGACAGTACTCCGGACCCCACATCTAATTCAAACGGCAACACATTGTACCGTCTGGCCACAATCTCCGGAACCAAAGCCAGGACTTCCGGGGCGATCACCTTGCTGGTCAGGTCAACAGTAGGAATACCAAAAAGCGCCGATCTGGCGTTAACAATATCCTGGTCGCTGGCAAACCCGTGGTCAACAATAATCCTCTCTGCATCCTTTCCCGTATTCGCTTGTTCCAGTTTTACCAAATCCGCCTGCTCCGCGCTCAGTTGCTTCCGGTCCAAAAGAACATCAACAATCGACTTCTCGCCAGGGGCAGGATTATCCATAGCCTAATCACTCTACCGTAAAAAGACCCGGTATGTCAACGAAAAAAAGGTTAAAATATATTCATGACTGATGGTTCCTCTGCCAGTCTGCTCTTTATTTGCCGCTCGAAGGACTTTTGTCTTTCTCAAATTGCCGCCTGCCTTTCCGATCCGCAAGTGTCCACCGAAGAAACGGTCAAAAAACTTCTCCTTGCTGCCGCTCTCCCCAAGACAGAGGCGAAATTCACCCTTCCCCAAAACGACCCTGACCTGCTTCTGATAGACCCGTCACAGCAAAGCCTCGGCATCGCCGAGATCCGTCAAATTCGCTGGCAAATCCAAACCAAGCCGCAACATCGCAAAACCAAAATTGTGATCCTTGCCCAAGCGGAAAAACTCACCGTCGAGGCCCAAAACGCTCTTCTTAAGACCTTGGAAGAGCCTCCGGACAACACTGTCCTTATTTTGATTGCTTTCGATGCCAATCTCCTTCTAAAAACCGTCACCTCCCGCTGCCGGATTATCAATCTGCCGTCACCCGCCAAAAATCTGACTCCTTCTGAAAATGACCAGGCCTGGAAAGTTCTCGACCTTATGGAAAAACCCTCTGTCACTGAAGGTTTCTCTTGGGCAAAAGCCATGGCGACGAAACGCCCGGAGGTTCAAAGAGAAGTCGAAAAATTGCTTATCGTCTCCCACCAGAATTTCCTTGAGGGCAAAATTTCACCCCGGGTGCTTCGAAAACTCTTTCAGGCTCAAAAATACCTGGCCGCCAACACCAACGTCCGTCTTACCCTGGAAAATTTGTTCCTCAATTGATAGAATGTTAATGACAAAAGACAATAGATGATAGAAAGTAGACGGTAGTGTTTTGAAGATCGAAGGTAGAAGATAGAAAGAATATTTTCTACCCTCAACCCTCTACCTCCCACCACTACATTCCATCTTCAATCATCTATAGTCAAAATAAACTCTTATGGCTTCAAAATCCAGTTCTTATACTGCCGAAAACATCCAAGTCCTCGAAGGTCTGGAACCAGTGCGCAAACGCCCGGGGATGTATATCGGCAGCACTGACGAGAAAGGGCTTCACCATCTCTTTAAGGAAATTGTCGACAACAGCGTTGACGAAGCCCTGGTGGGCTTTGGCAAAAAAATC
The DNA here is from genome assembly GCA_964603445.1 of uncultured Gammaproteobacteria bacterium. Classification (GTDB taxonomy): domain Bacteria; phylum Patescibacteriota; class Microgenomatia; order JAMCZE01; family JAMCZE01; genus CAZRUW01. The sequence goes on from CAZRUW010000002.1 coordinate 19,957, forward strand.
TCCATAAACATCAATAAAGACGGCTCGTTGACCGTTGAAGATGAAGGCCGGGGAATCCCGACGGACATTAACCCCAAATACAAAATTTCCGGTGTGGAACTGGCCATGACCCGCCTTCACTCCGGCGGCAAGTTCGACGCCAAAGCCTACGCCAAATCAGGCGGCCTCCACGGGGTCGGCGCCGCCGCCACCAATGCTTTATCCACCTGGATGGTCGTGGAAGTCAGGCAAAACGGAAAAACCTATCGCCAAAGCTATAAAAAAGGGGTCGCCGACACCCCCCTCAAAGAAGTCGGTAAAAGCGCCGGCGCTGGCACCAAAACCACTTTCCTGCCCGACCCGGAAATATTCTCCACCACCGAGTGGAACTATAAAATCATCAAGGACGAGCTTCGCAACTGGGCATATCTTGTTCCCAACCTGCTCTTCACCCTCAAAGACGACCGGACCGATGAAGAATTCAACTTCTATTTTGAAGGCGGCATCAAAGCTTTGGTTGCTCACCTTAACACCAACCACCAAGCCCTCTCGGACATTTTCTACGTTTCGCGGGAAGTGGAAACCCCGGTCGCCCCGGTGGGCATCGAAGTCGCCATGCAATACAACGACGACTTCAATGAACGGTTGGAATCTTTCGTTAATATCATCGAAACCCCGGACGGCGGCACCCACGTTGCCGGTTTTCGTTCCGCTCTCACCCGGGCCATCAACGACTATGGCAAAAAAATCGGCGCCATTAAGGAAGGTGCTGAAAGTTTTATTGGCGACGACCTTCGCGAAGGTCTCACAGCTGTAGTCTACATCAAGATGGCTGCCGACAAACTCCAATTTGAATCCCAAACTAAGACCAAGCTTAATAATGCCGAAATTCAGCCAGCGGTCGCTTCCGTTGTCAAAGAGGCTCTGGACGCCTATTTCGAAGAAAACC
>CAZRUW010000003.1:0-4343 GCA_964603445.1 uncultured Gammaproteobacteria bacterium
CAACTAATTGAAGAAGGACAAGAAATAAGCAAAATCATCAGCACCATCATCAAGAACGCCAAACTGAGCTGATTTCATTCCTATTTTTGAACTTGCGAGCACCACGGGTTCTGCCCGTGGGTGACCTGCCTGCCGGCAGGCAGGAGCAAACTCGAAAAGAATACTCGGCGAAGCCACGTCAGACGTGGCGAAACCGTTTCGCCAGAAACCACGGGCTTTGCCCGTGGAGTTTCATTGGAAATCTGTTGATTTGCAGATTGGGTTATTATTATTGGGTTATTGGCCAATTTGTTGATTGGGTTATTTCTACGGAGTGGCCGACCCGCTTGCCGGGGGAGAGTAGTCCCAAGCCTGATTAACGCCGATATTAATCTCCGCCCCGCCGGAATTTCCCCCCGAATCCGCCGCGTTAAATTTCAAATTATGCTTCCCGTTGGGTAAATTCACCGTCTCGTCCAGGGAATCCGTTGACTTATTAATAACCTCACTGCCATCAACATTCAAAGTGAACTTGACAATGTCCCGGATCGAATAGGCTTTTGCTTTAATCGAAACGTCATTACTGTTTACCTGTTGATGGTCCGTCGGCGAATCAAGCTTAACCACCACCGAATTTAAATCTGCTGTCGAAGTCTCCTTCGGCGGATTATACATTGGGTCGTCCTTATGATTCTCAACTACCCACTTGTCAATCGCTTCCTGCCAGCGGTTCTTACCGCTCTCACTGACCGGATCGGCCTCCGAAAAAACGATAAAATCCTTCTCGTCGAAATTCCCTGACTTTACCTGAATGTCATTGGCCAGTTTGCCGTCAGATTTGGAAATTTTGAGCTTCTTATAAATCGGTGAGACAGCCGCGGGTTCTGTTCCTTTAATAAAAGACTCTGTCCTTGTCGGATCCGACCCGTGGGGCAGACCGCCGCCCAGGGAATCAATGGTCATCGCGACCACCCCGTCCGGTTTTTTGAAATCCGGGCTGGGCAGATCCTTGAGGGCAAATCTCATGATCCGGTTCCAGATTGGCGCCGCCCCGGTCACCCCTGAAGCCAGGGTCGGCGACATCACCGAGTTGTCATTATTCCCGACCCAGACGCCGGCAACAACATTCTTGTCATAACCAAACGTCCAGTTGTCCCTTTTCTGATCCGTCGTTCCGGTCTTGGCAGCCACCGTGTGTCCCGGAATCTGCAAATAGTTCGTCTCTCCAAAAATGGCCTTCCTCGCGTTATTATCCGAAAGAATACTGGAAATAAGATAGCTCACCTCGGGAGAAAAGACCCTTTTCTGGGTCACCGGATGATATTCGTACAAAACTTTTCCTTTACTGTCCGTCACCTTAAGAATCGCTACAGGGTCGACCCGGACACCTCCGTTGGCGAAAACGCCGTAAGCGCCCGTCATCTCCAAAAGTTTGACCTCCCGACCGCCTAGGGCCAATGACAATCCCACATTCATCATATTTTTGTCCGTTGGTTCCCAAGTGGAAATGCCGGCATTATAACCGTTGGTCATAATGTCCTTAAGCCCCACTAAAGCCGTCAATTTAACCGCGATCGTGTTAATCGAATTCCCCAGCGCAAATCGGAGTTGTGTCGGCCCGCCGTATTTCAGGTTATAGTTTTCCGGCGTATAGACTGCGTTGGGTTTTGCCGGATCGCCGGTCGGGTAATCGGTCTTAACATCCATAAGCATGGTCGCCGGAGTGTAACCTTTGGAAAAAGCCGTCGCGTAAATAAACGGCTTTCCCGCCGACCCGGGTTGCCTTAAAGCCTCAGCCACGTTATAAGTCCCAAAATCCTTGTCAAAATAATCGTACGAGCCAACCATGGACAAAATATCTCCACTTTGCGCCGATAAAACTACAGCCGCGCCGTTGCTCGCTTTGAGAGGTTTAATCTTTTTTACCTCCTCGTTGACAATTTTTTCCACCTGCTGTTCCAAATCCCAGTCAAGAGTGGTCGTCACCCGCAAACCCCCGGATTCCACCATCTGATCACCAAAGCGTTTCACCAGCTCATCCTTAACAAAAAAGACAAAATGGGGCGCCCGGATTGACCCGGAAGCACTGGCAAACTGGACACTTAGCGCTAACTTATCGGCATCAGCCTCTTGCTGGGCCGTGATGTAATTGTCCTCCCGCATTCTTCTCAGAACCGCTTTCGTCCGCTCAACATAAGCCTTCGGGTGCTCACCAAAGGGAGAATAATAGGTCGGCGACTGGGGAAGCCCCGCCAAAATTGCCGATTCCACCAAACTTAAATCCTTCGCATCCTTTCCAAAATAGGTTTTCGCCGCCGACTCCACCCCATAGGCCGCTCCGCCATACGGCACTTCATTCAAATAGAGCTGTAAAATCTGATCCTTAGTAAATTTCTTCTCAATCTGATTGGCCAAAATTACTTCCCGGATTTTTCGAAAAACGGTCCTTTCGGGAGAGAGTAAAACTGTCTTGACCACCTGCTGGGTAATCGTTGACCCTCCCGACAAGCCCTGCAAAGTAACAATATTCTTTACTGCCCGCAAAATCCCCACCGGGTCAAAGCTGCCGTGACGGTAAAAATCCTTGTCCTCAATCGAGATAGTTGCCTCCTGGAGATATTTAGGGATATCTTTCAATTCCAAAGGAATCCTGTTTTCCTTATTGTAAAGGTCATAAAGCACCTGGCCGTTGCGGTCATAAATTATCGTGGCGTAACCTTCCCGCCGGACAATTCCGTTCGGGTCGGGCAGATCAAAGGAGAACACGGTAAAAACCACCGTTGTGAGAAGAAATCCCCCAACCACGGCCACAAACAGCCCGATCGAAGCCATTTTTAAAAGCTGCAACCGCCCCGTGGAGGAATACCACATTCGCCGGTATCTGGCAAACATAAGCGACAGAAGTGTAGCAAAGGAGATGACGGTTGACAACCCTGCCCTTCGTGATAAAATGGCTTTCAATGAAAACCGGCCAGATCTTTAGTTTTTATTTTTTCTTTAACCACCGACGGCGGCTGGTTTGTTGATGTAAATAGAAAATTTTTTATAACAAACTAACCGCCAACTAAGGCGGTTTTTTTGTGGAGGAAGGGGGGTGATTTTATGAAAACTGCTAACATTTCCGAACAACTTTCAGTAATAAGACCAACTAAAAGGGCAGGAGAACATATAAAAAAGTCGGTAGGTCGTCTAAAAATAACCGCCCAAAAAGGCAAAGAGAGAGATGCTCTTCTGGCTGCGCGTAACCGGATAGATGAGATACTCGGACAAAAAAGCAAACCAGGAAACAATCACAGTATAAAAGAGCTCGGCGATCCTATTTAAAAGGCTCTTATATTATGAATAAAACAACACGGTTTAAAAAACTCTTATCCCGTCCCGGGGCGACTTTGATCCCGGTGGTTCATGATGCCCTGACGGCCAAAATCGCCGAAAAGGTTGGCTTTGAGGCCGTTTCCGTCGGCGGCTTTGCTGTTGCCGGAGTAAACTTCGGTCTGCCGGATGTCGGTCTGATCGGGCTTTCCGAAATGGCGGCCAATATCAAAAATGTTGTGGCGGCAACCAATCTTCCCGTCTTTGCCGACGCCGACGGGGGATATGGCAACGAAATAAATGTCGCCCACACCGTCAAAGAATTCGAGTCCGTTGGCGTGGCCAGCCTCTTCTTGGAAGACCAAAGGCACCCGAAACGCTGCGGTCATCTGGACGGGAAAGAAATCATCCCGACAGACGAAATGGTGGCCAAAATTAAAGCCGCCGTTTCCGCCAGGACAGATCCCGATTTCACCATTTGTGCCCGCACCGATGCCGTTGCCGTCGAAGGATTCGAGGCTGCCATCGCCAGAGCGAAAGACTATATCAAAGCCGGCGCGGACATCATCTTTGTCGAGGCCCCAGTTAGTCTCGACCAGCTTGGAAGTATTCCCAAAAAACTGCCGGATATTCCCCTCCTGGTCAACATGCTGGAAGGCGGCAAAACCCCGCTTTGCACCAAGGCTGAACTGGAAAAAATGGGTTACAAGCTTATCGCCCATCCGGTAACCACCTTGTTTAGCGCTGTGGCCGCGTCCATGAGGGCTCTGGAATATCTTAAAACCAACGGCCACACCCAAGGCCTTGCTGCTGACATGATTGATTTTCCCCAATACAAAGAACTGGTAGAGTTAAATAAATATCTTGGGCGATGAAAAATTTCGTCTATCTCAACGGCAAATTCCTGCCCTATTCCCGGGCCAAAATTCCCCTGGCTACCCATGCCCTTCATTACGGCACCGGCTGTTTCGAGGGAATCCGCGGCTATTGGAACGACCAAAAGAAGACCCTCTTTGTCTTTCGTTTAACTGACCACTACCAACGTCTGGCCC
>CAZRUW010000004.1:0-2186 GCA_964603445.1 uncultured Gammaproteobacteria bacterium
TTGTTTTCCAGACCGCGCCGCCTGAAACATCTGTTCCCGCGTTCGCCGGTCGTCAATCCCACTTAAAAAACTTTTCAAAAATTCCGCCGTCAGATCGAAAATGATCTCCGCATATCGGTAGGTCAGAAGCCTTTTATGAGAAGGAATTTGGCTCACTTAAGTATCTTAAAACACTTAAGTTCCTTAAGCAACTTAAAAAGTGTGCTAAAATGGAAAAAATCGGAGTGTAGTTCATCGGCAGAACGCTCGGTTCGGGACCGAGAGGCACCGGGTCCAATTCCCGGCACTCCGACACGATTTTTTACGGGGTAAAGGGTTTACAATCCCAGTGCTTCCGGAAGCTGTTTAAGGAAGGACACCACCACGGCAGCCGGAAGCAAACTGTGAGACAAAACCCCATTGTCATCCTTAAAAGTCCACTGATCCTCCAAAACCTTCACCTTACCAGTCTTTTTATCCAACTCAAAACTGTAAGCGGGCGTTAACTCGTAGTCATCAAATTCTTTTTTGGCAATGTCCACCGGAATACTGTTCCGCAACAAAATCTTGGGCACACCATAAAGCCGCATCACCGTTTTCATTACCATCTCGTCCCTATCCAAACGGTTGCGAATTGGCTCAATCCCCAGATTATCCCCCTCTTTCGGCAACATAATTGGTGCCCCGCAAGTCGGGTTGTCACAGCGCAAATAGAACTCTTTCTTTACATCGTCGTACTCCACAATACTGGTCACCAGAAGCTTCAGATTTCGTGGAGCTTTACAGACAGGACAAATCCGCCGATACTTAATTCGTTCATCAATAACCACCTCAGGAATATCAATTAAAACGAAGATGTCCGGATCGTCGCGAAAATTAATGAGGTCACGAAAGTATAAGGCATAGGAAATTTGGTCCAAGTCACGGGGAAGCCCGTCAATAAAAAGTGTCTTTCCGGACAACTTAGCGATGTTGTACTTAAGCAGCGCCAAAATGAACTCTGTCGGCAAAAGCTTGGCCGTAGACCGCCCTACTAACGTTGCTGCCGCTTCCTTAAACGGCATAAAACCACGATAATATTTCTCCAGTTTGGGGACATCGGGACTTTTCTCAATATCTCGGATCAAATCTCCAACCGCCACATGGACCATTTTTCCCTCTCCAAAAATCTCCATCAAAATCTTCGTGTAAGTTCCCTTGCCGGCGTTTTTCTTCCCCAACATCATGGCCATGAAACTGTGTTTCTCAAAATATTTCTTTAAAACTCTTATTTCCTCCCCCGCCTTTGCCTCAAAATACAGCTTCCGGCCGACAGGACTGTTTATATCAAACTTCTTCGTCAGTCCTTTGACCTTTGTCCCAATAATTGGAAACTCAATACCTTTCATAGTTCAGTTTTAAAATCTGGTGGCGGCAAGACAGCTGCCTTAAATTTAAAACGGTTAGCGGTGAGATAAGACTTTTGAGTGTGAAGGCAAGCTGCCAGCACCTGGGTACTGGCCATAGCGGCTGAACACGAAAAAGGCTTACGAACCGATAGAACCGTCAACTAAACTAACTCGTTAAAACCTCAGTAGTTTATCAAATTTTCCCTTGTCTTTAAAAGGTCCGACCACGGCCAAATTTAATTTAGGCTCAACAAAAATATCTTTCGCCACTCTTTGGACATCCTCCGCCGTCACCTGTTCCACTTTTTCCAAAATCTCCTCCGGCGTCTCAATCTTTTTTTCCAGAAGTTCCTGACTGGTGTACATAGAAGCCTGGTTGAATGAATCCTCCAAGCGCAAAACCATCCGCCCTTTGAAATAATCCTTGGCTCGCCTCAACTCTTCGCCCGTTACCCCAATATCCCTCATCTTTCCTGTCTCCCCAATTATCACTCTGATTGCTTCACTGACAGCATTTAACCGCAGTCCCGCCTGAACCGCCACATAGCCGCAGTCAAAAAACTCCTCCACCCCCGCATGGATATAATAGGCCAAACCCCTCTTTTCTCGCACTTCCACAAAGAGTCTGCTAGACATATTCCCGCCCAAAATGTTTCCCAAAACGGCCGTCACATAACGGTCCGGGTGCCCTTCGGGATATGCCCGTACCCCCAAGACCAAATGGGCCTGGTCTGTTTTTTTGAAATAAATTGAACAGGCCGGTTTTTCCTGGCTGTCATTGACCGGCTCATACTTGTTTTCCCCTCCCTTGGGCACTTC
>CAZRUW010000005.1:0-4367 GCA_964603445.1 uncultured Gammaproteobacteria bacterium
TAAAGTTCGGGGATTTCCTCAATTTCTGCTTCGATATAAGGATCTGTTTTAGTAATAGTCTTAATAAAAACCTTGGCAATCCCTTCTGCAGAAACGGTATACTCACCTTCCGGATTTTTAATCATCCGTTTCAAGGAACAAACGGTTCCTACTTGATAAAGATCTTTGCCCATCGGATTTTCAATCCGGCTGTTTTTCTGAGTGACAAAAACTATTAAGTGCTCGGGAGAACTCCAGGCCGCATCTAAAGCAGCTTTGGACTTAGAACGGGCTGAGACAATCGGCAGGGAAGTGCCCGGAAACATTACTGTATCCCGTAATGGACCAACGGGAAGTTTCTCCGGAATATCAATTGGTTTTGCTGAATAATCAGGTATCATAATTGTGCTTGGTATATCACATCGGGCTTAATTTTGTCTGTGAGAATAGTCACTGCATGCCCGATGGAAAAATCCTTTCAAAACTAGCAATATAGTACCATGAGTGCTAAATATTGGCAAGACCCAAAAATAGGAGAAAGCTAGAAATCAATTCCTTTCTTAGCTATAATTCCTTTTTCAAAAGGGTGCTTGATAGAAACCATTTCCGTCACCAGATCAGCCTGCTCTACTATCTTGGGGTGGGCGTGATGACCAGTTAAAACCAGGTCTAATTCCAAAGGTTTCCGGGTGATCAGATCAAGCACTTGATCCACATCTAAAAGTCCACCGGCAACTGCTCCAACGAGTTCATCAGCTATTACCAGATCCCATTTATTGGAGACTACTTCTTGAAGCAATTTTTCCAAACTTTCCTGAGCGGCTTTCTTGTGCTCTTCAAGAGGCAGTTTATCCCCCATGATTTTGACAAAACCTTTTCCGCCCTGGATTAGCTTAACTGAGGAACCAAGCTTCTTTACCCCCTCTACTTCCCCGGAAAACCAGCTTTTACCAAACTGGATAATGAGAACTTTCTTCTTATACCCCACAGCCCGCAGAGCAAGTCCTAACGCCGCAGTCGTTTTGCCCTTTCCCTCACCGGTATAAACAATGACCAGTCCTTTTTCTTTTTGTTTACTTTCCATGTCTGTAATATACAACTTTTATCCCCAATTTAGCTTTCCACCCCGGGGGTGGAACAGCTTGACACCTGCGGATTTTATAGTTATATTAAGATCAAATGCCATCGAGAATTATTCCTTTTGTAAATGGTGAGTTCTATCACGTTTATAACCGAGGTTCAGAAAAACGACCAATATTTGAAACCCGAAGAGACTACCAACGTTTTATTAAAACTATCAAATATTATCAACTGGAAGGGCCCAAGCCACAATTTTCCCACTTCCCATCACTTTCTATTAAAAACCTGGATTCCTCTAAAAAAATCGTCGAGATTGTTGCCTATTGCCTTATGCCAAACCATTTTCACTTACTGGTAAAACAGGTCAAAGATGGTGGGATTACAGAATTCATTAGCAAGTTAAGTAACAGCTACACAAAATATTACAACACTAAATATAAACGGGTAGGACCTTTATTCCAGGGAGAATTTAAGTCAGTTATTACGGAAAGTGATGAACAATTAATTCATGTTTCCCGTTATATTCATCTTAATCCACTCGTATCATACCTTGTAAAAAATTTAACACAATATGAATGGTCATCCCATCTGGAGTATGTATCCGGAACCCCTGGTTTTTGTAGCAAGGAGGAAATTTTGAACCATTTTAAAAGCCCTCAGGGTTATGAACAGTTTATAATGGACCATTCAGGCTATGCTTTGGAACTGGAATTCATCAAACATCAGTTAATTGATGAAATCTAGCTTTCCACCCTTGGGGTGGAATCGTAAAATACAAATCTGGTAAAATAAGGACTATGGGGGATATCATCACTGAATATATTAATAATGCAGGGACATTTAGGGCCCTTTGTCAAAAGACTCTTTGCTAAACACTTCGGAAGCTATCAGCTCCTAATCCACACCAAAGATTATATTGTCATAAAGGCCGTTAAAAATACCTAGCAGGCCGAGTACCCACAAGAGTGACATTTCTTACATCCTTCCTGAAAAACAAATGTGGCCTGGCCGCATTGAGGACAAAAATCAGCCAGTTTAACCGGGGTCAACTCTAATTGTTCTGCCGGCTGATCCAACTCTTCGTCAATGGCTATATTTAAAGGAATTGCTTCTGCCTCCGGAGCTTTTTGCCCGTCTTGGGTTGCCTCAAGCAGCGACAACTCTTCCGCTAGGGTCTTTGCCACCGCGTCGGCCAAACTCATCACCCGCTCCTTGCCAAAACCGATTTGGGAAGACCCGCCAATACCCTGCAGTTGCGAAACAATCTTGTGGGCGATCACCTTTGAATTTGGACGAGATGTCCTTAGGGCCAGTGAAATCATCCGGGCTACCGCTTCGGCATCAGCAGAAGTATGCATCCCGGCTTTGCCGACTGTAATAAAAACTTCAAAAGGATACTCTTTTTCGTCCCGGTTGACAGTTATAAAAGCCTCACCCACCGGAGTATTTATTTTATAGGTCCGGCCCCGTAAAATTGAGGGTCTCTTCCAAGGTGTATTTTGCATCTGTGGGGCCACTATTTGTTCTGTCGAAACAGGTTTGGAAACATTCCCTGCTGCCAGCTGGTCATAATATGAATTCTCTTTTTTGGTCTCCAGGATCTGCTTTTCCCGCGAACCATCCCGGTAAATGGTGATGCCTTTGCAGCCTAACTCATAAGATAACATGTAAGCATTGCGGACGTCCTCCACTGTTGCCTCATGAGAAAAATTAATAGTCTTGGAGATGGCGTTATCAACATGCTTTTGAAAGGCCGCCTGGACCTTAACATGCCACTCCGGGGTAATATCATGGGCAACCACAAAAACTTTCTGCCACTTTTCCGGCACTTCTGAGAGACCGGCTACTGAGCCGTGGTTGGTTTCGATCTTTTCCAAAAGTTCCTCCGAATAAAAACCCTCTTCTTGTGCTACTTTCAAAAAGTGCGCGTTAGTATTAAAAAGCCGCTTTCCTTCAATGGTATTTTTAGCATAAGCAATGCCAAAGTAAGGCTCAATTCCGGAAGCGGCATCGGCCAGCATCGAAGTTGTACCGGTAGGAGCAATCGTCGTAATCGCCCCGTTACGAACCTGCAGCGCTGTCCCGGCAAAGTAAGGACTTTTAGGGTCATAAATCGAGCCTTCCCAAGCCAAAAACACTCCCCTTTCCTTAGCTAAATTAACACTGGCAACCTTGCCTTCCTTGTGAATAAAACCCATCACTTCTTCCGCAACTTTTAACCCTTCTTCGGTGTTATAGCCCACGCCAAGCTGTACCAACATATCCGCAAAACCCATGATCCCCAGACCGATTCGGCGAATCTGCCGCGTTCTATCATTGACGGCAGCAATCGGATAATTATTCATATCCAAAACATTGTCCAGGAAGCGAACACCGGTATGAACGGTTGTTCGTAAACCTTCCCAATCCACCATCCCGTCTTTTACATGTTTGCCAATATTGACGCCTCCCAGTGTGCAGGCATCATAAGGCAGAAGCGGCTGTTCGCCGCACGGATTTGTAGCTTCAATCATACCCAACTGCGGAGTGGGGTTAGCCGCGGATTTGTTAATCCGGTCAATGATAATCATTCCCGGATCACCGTAATGCCAAGCCAGTTGGGTAATCAGCAGAAAAACTTTTTTGGCATTTAAACGGCCCATTACTGCCCCGTTGTGCGGATTAACTAGCTCATAACCTTCATCGCCGTGGGTGGCCCGGACCAAATCGTATAATTTGACTACACCTTCCTCAACCCGTTTTAACTTTAGGTCAACATCCCGGATGGCTTCCGCCGCCCGAATTTCCTCAATAATTTCTTCCCATCTCGGCTCTTCCGTCACATATTTATCGTCTTTTTTGACCTGTTCCATCCAATCTTCGGTCACAGTCACGGAAATATTAAAGTTGGTCAGGGAAAACTCATCGACTTTCATGACCGCAAAACGGAGGATATCCGGATGAGTAATATGCAGTATTCCCATATTGGCTCCTCTCCTGACGCCGCCTTGTTTAACCTGAGAAGTGACATCATTGTAGGCTTGCAGGAAAGAAGTCGGGCCAACGGTGGTGCCGCCGGAAGATTTTATATTGTCACCATACGGGCGCAGGCGGGAAAAAGAAAAGCCGGTGCCGCCGCCTGATTTGTGGATCATTACCATATCCACCAGCGTCTGGGCGATTGATTTCATGTCATCTTCAATCGGTAAGACAAAACAGGCAGAAAGCTGCTGCATCGGTTTGCCGGCATTTAACATGGTGGGGGTATTGGGAATAAATTTTTGCGAAGCCATCACCCGGTAAAATTCTTTGGCCCGGGTCATCAGGCG
>CAZRUW010000006.1:0-5691 GCA_964603445.1 uncultured Gammaproteobacteria bacterium
GCAGCGCCGTTTGCAAGAGGTGGTCTTGCAAAGGCTGTTGTAACAGTCTTTTTGTGGCATTCACGATTTATTTTTGAGATCTCATATTTTTGAGATCTCATCCCGCAAGGCTAAGGGAAATGTTGTTGTGACAAGCTGGGCTGGTGGTTAAGGGGTTGAACCCCTTTTAGAATTGTTACAATGAAACTCCACGGCTAGAAGCCGTGGTCCGCCTAAGGCGGACGGCTTCGCCACGTCTGACGTGGCTTCGCAAAGTATTCTTTTCGAGCTTGCTCATCCACAAGTAGAACTTGTGGTATTCGCAAGTTCAAAAATAAAGAGGAAATTCTACCTGGGACACGAACTGACCAGGGGAATTCAAGCTTTTACCAGAAACGTTTGTCTATCCTTGATTTCCTACTCAATGGAACAATTTCAGCTTGTTGGGATAACCAATTTTTAATTATGCAACAAACTCTATATCTTACACTCTTCTTGCTTAAAGAAAATTTTGGGGGGTTACCACAAAAGTCTTCACTTGGGGGTATCTGTATTTAAAAGCTGCCGAAGCTCGCCGGAAAGAGGATTTAACCTCCAAACCAAAAAGTTCTTCTGCCCGGCTCAAAACCAAATCCACCTCCGCGCCTCCTTTAGTGCGCCAAAAGTTAAGCTTAAAACCAAAATTTCCATAAAAATTCTCTTTAAAGACCTCACTAATCATGAAATTTTCCAGTAAGGCCCCTCCGTCCGGCCGGATGACTACCGGCGCAAAATTTTCAATCAGAGCATTTCGCAATCCCAAATCATAAAAATAAACTTTGGGCATTTTGCTGATTTCATCCCGCCGCCGGCTCGAATAGGGATGCAAAAAGAAAATGAGAAAACTTTGCTCAAAAAGAGACAAATATCGCCTGACCGTCTTTACATCCAGGCCCACCTTATCTGCCAACTCCGAAACACTGACCAAATTCCCAATCTGGAAGGCCAAAAGTTTAAGAAGCGCAGTTGCCGCCTGACGATTTTCAATCAGAGAAAGCTCTAACAAATCCTTAAAGACCACGCTATCAGCCAAGTTTTTCAGGTAAAGTTGATCCGCCGGCTGTGAAACCATAACCGGATAGAGCCCATACAAAAGAACATTCTCCAAAACAGCCTTTAAATCAAAGGTTCGGGCGATTTTCTTGTCTGCCGGGAAATCACCGGAAACAACTTTCGTCAGAATCGGAAAATCAAGGCTTTCCCTTATCATTTTTTGAGACAAATACTCCGTAAAGGTCAGCGGGTAAAGATGATAGTCAATCTTGCGCCCCGCCAGACTTTCGGAAGCTTTATTTTTGATACTAAAGGACGACGAACCGGTAATAATCAGTTTTTTTTCCGGAATTTGATCAAAAATTATCTTGGCCGCCCGGCCCGGATCAGGCAGAAGATGTGCCTCATCCAGAACCACCAAACTTGCTTTGGGATTTAGAATCTGGCGGTAAGCCGCCACGTCATACCGGGCAAAAACCTGACGAGTTGGCTCGTTATCAAGAGTAAAATACTGAGCATCAGGAAAAAGTTTCCGCAGAATGGTCGTTTTACCCACCTGTCTGGCTCCCAGCAAAACAGCTATCTCTCTGCGCTTCCTCTCGTGTTCCTTAAGAGCTGTGTCTAAATGCCGTGGAAACATTACTCCTATTATAGTTGCAACTTTTCTGGGAGTCAATCCCTAATTTCTCCGGCAAAATTAACCAGGAGTTTGTCAAATAGAAACGAAGTACTGCGTCTTGTTTACCCCCATAGCTTAAACTCAACAACTTGGTAGGAGCTCCGGAAGCCTGCCCAACTTCCAAAGCCCCAACCAAATCGTCAAGAAATCCTGGCGAAGGAGGATTCACCCTGAGCCGGGCCGAAGGGCCCAACTGTCTAGCCCCGAACATAATCAATGCTCGAGTGCAAGGTTCTTCTACCCCCCATCCAAAAACAGAAATCTAAAAATCCGTCCGTGCAACAAGACGAGATTGCAGACAATTCTCACTACCAAAAAACAAATAGGGTGGTTTCGCGTCGAGTTCTCTAATTTTGAATGAAAGCGACCCCGATCGCTATCGGGGGATAGCGTACAAAAAATTAGAGTGGCGCGAAACCAGGACCCTGTCCAATAACAAACCTCCCTTCCGGGAGGCAATTTCAACGTGCAACAAATAGATCAAAATGTGTCTGCTTTTGCATTTCGGTTTTTAGTCATCAATTTTATGTCGTCAAACCAACCCAACCGTGAACGGTCGTGCGTGAAAACCGATTTGACACGCCGGTTGAGGCATGCTAGCTTGATGTTATGGTTCTTGGTCGCAACTGCCTTGCGGCCGGGAATTCTTTAAAAGGCATCACTTTTCGAGATCTCAGGCTGCGGAAGTGATGCTTTTTTTTGGCGAAATCTAACCAACTACTATTTCCCCGCTCTCTCCCCGCCTTCTTGGTGTTCCTAACACCCGTATAGCCCTACCAGGTTTCAAACCCTTCCCTTTAACATTCACTCTTTCTCCAAAAATGGCAACATCAAACCTGTTTGCTAACACTTGTTCATTAAAACGTCCCCTCAACCCAAAAAAACTCCTTCTTTTGCAACCACTGCCACATCCGATCGGTTTCGATCCATCTGCAAAACCAAATCTGTAAATCGACTTCTGCCTCGCGAACTTCTTGACATATTTTGCGACCAGCAACTACCTAAACTCGCTGTTTCTTCCATTGTTCCCAAACCTCACCCGAAACAAATCCCACCAACCTCTTATTGCCAGTCTTCGAACCATCGTCAGGCCTTACAGCTGGACGAAACTCCACCCTTAAAACATCGTCCGGACGAATACGCCCTTGATTTGTTCTCGCCACCACTGTCAAATCATGAACACGAACAGTCTCTGATCTTGGTTTTGTAAACACCGGCATACTTTTAGAGCGTTGTCATTGTAATTTAGCCCCGAACATGATTAATGCTCGGGCGCAATCACAATGTGGTCATTGTAATTTAGTCACGAGCACGAGTAGTGTTTACACTGCAAAGTGTTGTGACACTTTGGAGTGCTCGTACGCAATTACAATGTGGTCATTGTGATTATCTCCGACCCTCGGCTTTGCAAAAGCTTCCCCACCTGGGCAGAAAGCGAAGACTTGTGATAAACCGTCCGGCTTTCCGTTGCCTTCCGGTTGATCCACCGGCGAAATTTCTTAATTATGTTTGCTTTAAAAGCCATAATTCTGCTACTAGTGAGGGTGTTGCATTAAAGTGCCGGCAATATACGCCAGCGTCAATAACCCCGCACTAACAACAAGACCAACAACAACATTCCGCAGTTCTTTTGCCGATCGCTTGCCAGATTCAGCCAACCCTAAAACTGAGATCTGCGCTTCGCTTCGTTCCATTAAAAGGATTATAACTCCCATCCACTTCTTGTCAAGACCGATAGTTATTTAGTTACACTCTATAAGATATACCCATAGTTTATCAAAAAGGGGGAGATTGCCACACCAAGCTGTAAGTCATTGGCCGCTCGTCATTTTTCCTTGTGGATATCTTGTGAAGAAAGTAATCGCTAATATACGAATCTGGGCAAAATATACTAATATACAAATTGCATGGAGCTTATATATCCAGAGTTAAGTTACAAACTTGTCGGATTAGCATTCAAAATCTTCAACGAATTCGGGTATGGGATGGCAGAAAAGTTTTACCAACAAGCATTTGCCAAATCTCTTGCGGAAGAAGGTTTCAAATTTCAAAGAGAAAAACTTGTAAGGTTAAAATTTCTTGATGCACCAATCGGAAAATACTTCCTCGACTTCGTTGTAGATGAAAAAATCGTCGTTGAGTTGAAAGTTAAACCCCAACTTGGCTACATTCACATTAAACAAGTTACCAGCTACTTAAAATCAGCAGGTTACCATCTCGCAATTCTTATCTACTTCACTCGTGACGGCGTCAAATACCGCCGCATTTTGAATGCCATCTAGGAGACCTCCTTATTTAAACATTCGTATATTTGTATATTACCAACAATTTGTATATTCGCGATTACTCTTATAGCTTCATTTCTTGGAGTGACCGGAGCATTGTGGACGTCAGAATGTTCTTAAACCCTCGGGATTTGGCTTCCTTAATCCTTCTCTCCAAAGAATTAACCGTTCTAACGTTTCCTAACAAATCCAGTTCCCCAATCGCTACCGTTTTGGCCGGCAGTGGTTTATTTCTGAATGATGTCAAAATTGCCAGGGCCATCGGCAAATCCATCGCCGGCTCTTCCAGTTTTAATCCCCCAGCGACACTGACATAGATATCCTGCCGGTAAAGCGGCAAATTAAGCCGTTTTTGCAAAATTGCCACCATTGTTTGCAGTCGGTTATAGTTCACCCCGCTGGCTACCCGCCGGGGACTTGGCAACGGCGTTGATGTCACCAGCGCCTGGATTTCCACCAGCATCGGCCTTGTCCCTTCCATGGCAATTGTTAAACACGACCCGGGATTGGAATCCGCGGAATCCGTAATAAATCCGTGCACATCTTTCTGTGCCTCTAGGCCATGATCCGTCATTGTAAAAATCCCCACTTCATCCGTTGGTCCAAACCGGTTCTTACTTGTCCGAATTAATCTGAGTCCCTCATATCTTTCGCCCTCAACCGTCAAAACCGTATCCACAATGTGTTCAAGAACTTTCGGCCCGGCAATCGCTCCTTCCTTGGTCACATGCCCAACCAAAAACAGAGGGATATTTTGACTCTTAGTTTCCGCTATAAGCCGAGCAGCGCACTCCCGAACCTGGCCGACAGTCCCGGCCGTTCCCGCCAAATCGTCGGTTGTTAATGTCTGAATTGAATCAACAATAACCAAACTTATTCGCAAGGTCTCTCCTTGTTCCGCAAGGAGAGACCTTATAACATCTACATCAGTTTGCTCTAACACCAAAAGATTTTCCGCCTTTACCCCGAGTCTCGAAGCGCGAATTTTAATTTGACTCGCACTCTCCTCCCCCGCCACGTAGAGAACCGCTGCCCCTCCCGATCCCCCCAATTCTCCCGATTTTCCCAATGAGTCCGCCAGTTGCAACAGCAGTGTCGATTTCCCGATCCCCGGTTCTCCCGCCAAAAGAATTGCCATTCCCGGAACGATCCCCCCGCCCAAAACCGTATCCAGCTCCGCGACCCCTGTCGAAATCCTTTCAGTTTGCTCCGCCGCCACTTCCGAGAGCCTTACCGGCTGCTTGTTACTAACTTTATTACTTTTATTGATTTTATTATCCTTACTTTCGATGGTTTCCACCATCGAATTCCAGCTGTCACAATTCGGGCACCTTCCCAAAAAAGAAGGGCTCACATACCCGCACTGCTGGCAGACATAATTGGTCGAGGCTTTAGGCATTCACGCAGATTGTATAATACTGTAAGCTTACACGCCAGACAGTTGACAAGATTAACACTGAAATTTTTGAAGGTAGATTTTCTTGATGTTCTTGAACTTGACGTTTTTGACATCTTAACGCCTCGATCGGGATATCAAATATTCAAAAATTCCTGTTCAAGAAGATCCCTTTTTCTATCTTCAAGAATTCTTAAAGATCTATGACAAACTTTGTTTCTCTTTTCAACCAATTTCTCGCTTCTCTCATCCTTTTCCTCTTTTTTCTTCTTTTTCCCCTTCTGCCTAGATTAAGCAGTCCTTTGTTTTTGTCTCTTATT
>CAZRUW010000007.1:0-6352 GCA_964603445.1 uncultured Gammaproteobacteria bacterium
CCAAGAATTGGAACCGAGTTATAAAAATTATTAAACCTCTTAGCCAACTCAAACAGGTAAGAACAAATCAAATTGGGACTATACGTCCTGGCTGCCTGTTCTACCACTTCCGGGAAACGGTAGAGATACCTTAAAACTGCCGCTTCCTCAGATCCAGGGTTCAAGATCCAAGATCCAGGGTTGGAAAGAGAAAATTGGAAACCAGAAGAATCCCCATTTCCCACCTCTTGCCTCTTTACCTGAGTCTTGTATCTTGCCTCTTGAGTCTTGTTCCCTTCTGCTTTACGAAGGACACTCCTCGCTCGCGCGTAGGTATACTGTAAATAGGGCCCAGAATCACCCTCAAGGGACACCGATTTTTCCAGATCAAAGGTAATATCCATCAGCGGGTTAACCTTCAGCATGGCATACTTCAAAGCACCAATTCCCACAGCTTCCGCAATCTTTTTCTTTTCCTCGCCCCCGTATTCCAGCCCAATCTTCCGTTCGTCCATTAGCTTAGTTGCTAAACCGACCATTGTGTCCAAAAGATCGTCCAACAAAATCACATTTCCCAACCGGCTGCTCATTTTTCCCTCCGGCGTGTTCACCATTCCGTAACCAACGTGAATAAACCGTTCCGCTTTGCCATATCCCAAAAGCTCACAGATTTTATAAAGTTGTTTGAAACGAAGATTCTGCTCGTTACTCGTCTGGACGTAAGTAAAATAATTTTTATCTTCCACCAACCGCCGGCGCATGAGCTCAATATCCTGAGTAATATACAGGGCTGTGCCGTTACTCCGAAGCAAAACCACATTCGGCAATTTATAGGGTTCCAAAATAGCCTCAACGTGCCCATCCTCAAATTTCTTAAAAACGTTCCGCTTTACTCCATATTCTACGGTTGCTTTACCAAAAGCGTAGACCTCACTTTCGTACCATTCCTTGTCAAAATAAACCCCCAATCGATCCAAAGTAACCTTATTCCCGGCATAAAACCAGTCATTCATCTGTTTCCATAGAGCCCGAATTTCCCGGTCCCCTGCCTCCCACCTTGCCACCATTTTTGTAATTTCCTCCTTAATTTTCTCGTCTTCTTCATAAAAAGCATTTCCCACCACATAAAAAAGCCCGACGAAATGATCCGGCTTAACCTTACCGGAAACTATATATGGCTCCATATTAGGAATTTTTGCCTGGGCGGCAATCTTGTCCCAATCATTTTCGTTAATTGTTTCCGGAGTTAAGTCCTTCCCGAACTTTTGATATGCCCAGACACTCTTCATTATTGGGGCGCCCCGATCATTGTTAATATCCGTACTAACAACTTTATAACCGGCAAATTTTAAAACCTCTACTAATGCCATTCCCAAAATCGGATTTCTCGCATGACCAATATGGAGGGGCTTATTTGTATTTGGAGAGGTGTGTTCAAGACTGAATTTAACACCTTTACCCAAATTGATCTTGCCAAATCTTTCATCAACTTCACTGAGGCTTCGCGCCAACCACTCTTTTGTCAGCCAAAAATTAACAAACCCCGGCCCCTCCACTTGGACCGTACCAACAACGTTTGCAAGACCACCTCTTGCAAAGGCCGTCATAACAGCCCGTGCAACTTCGAAAGGATTCTTGTCCAACTGTTTTGCAAGTTTGAGAGCAATATTGGAAGAAAAATCCCCATGCTCCTGTGCCGCCGGGTGCTCCAAAGAAATATCCTCTATCTTCAGATCAACCCCAGGATAAGCTGCCTTGACGGCCTTTAAAACAGCCTGCTTAATTTGGTCAAAAACCGAGTCTTTCATCTTGACAAAATTTCTAAAACTTATATAATAAGCCTCGCAGTCGTAAGATTGTCACTTAATTCCCCCGGCTAACGTCGGGGTGATTTTTTTCTGTAAGGACCAACAACCGCTTTCCACTCATTGAGCGGTAAATAACCATCCGACTGGTCAACCAACTCCCGAGAAATCGCGCCACGCGTAGACAAAACAAAGACCTTTTTACCTTTTTTCCTCAAATAAATCGCTAAGGCCGCAAAATCGCTATCACCTGACAACAAAACAAGAGTGTCATAACTCAGGTGCAAATCGACAGCATCAATTGCCAATTCAACGTCAAAATTGGCCTTACGATGTTCTTCTCCCTTTATTTTTTTTACTTCTTTAGTTCGAAGTTTATAACCAGCTTTTTTTAAAAAAGCCAAAAAACGATTGTGGCCTGGAGATTCGAATTTTGGCCCAAAGTAAATAGCTGTCAGTTTAGTCCCGTGACTAGCAACTTGACGGTAAAACTTATTGTAATCAAGAAACAAATTTTGGTTTCTCAAGCCAATAGAGACATTCGCACTGTCAAGACAAACCAAAATCCTCCCTAATTTTTCGGGCAACTTACTGATCTTCATAACTATCCGGCGCTCACCCCATCAGGAACCGGTTTTTCCGGCACTGCTAACACCGGAATTATCCCGTTAGGATAGCCTATATCAAACACCATCCCTTCCGACAATTCTCCCATCATCTCTTTCGGTGCCAAATTGACTACAAACAGAGCTTGTTTCCCTACGACCTCCTTCGGATTCTCCCTTTCCTTCTTCATGCCCACCAGAATCTTTCTCTTGAACGAGCCAAAATTGACCGTCAGCCGCACTAATTTATCTGATTTTTCCACGTCCTCAACTTTCTCGATTGTTCCCACGCGAATATCTACCTTTTCCAAATCAGAAAAAGTAATCTCCCCCTTAACCGGCAAAGGGGCATAATTCATAATTGGAGTATACCAACTTCAAGCTGCTTTTTCCTCACCAGCCTCACCAGACCTCCCTTTTCCCGCCAGCCACCACCAAACAAACCCCGCCAAGAGCAAATAATAGCCCGCCGGGAACATCCAGTTGGAAACTTTAAAATTCACAACGAAATAGTCCCTGTCTAAAAAATCAACCACCCACACAAAATAACCTAAAAGCGGCCCGGCCGGAAGGGTAACTGCTCGAGCCAGATCCGGGGACAACACCCCAACCAACCCTAAAAGACCGCCGAGAATCATAAGCGGTTCTACCGTCCATAGTGTGAGCAGGTTTGATAGCAATGAAATCAGTGAAAACTTGGCAAAGAACCACAATACGATGGGCAGTGTGAAAACAATCGCCAGAAAACTTTGCCAAAAAAGACTCCGCAAAGCGGAAAAAAACACCATAACAAAATTTTTCTTTCCTGGCAATTGAGGCACAAAAGCGCTAAGAAAGATCTGGCTGGTCATGGCAGAAAAAGACAACAAGAAACTGGCACTGCTCACCAGCGAAGGTGAAACCCATAACATTATATAAGCGGATATTAACAGACCCCAAAAACCACTGCCTTGTCTGCCAAACAAGCCCGCGACCAGGACAAAACCGGCCATAAATGCCGCACGCACAATCGGCGGTTCAAAACCAGTTATAGTACTGTAAAAACCAATAAATATCATACTTAATATCGCTTTATATATCTTTCGCAGCCGAAGACATCCAACCAGCCAGCCAACAAAACCCGAAAACAAAGTAATGTTCATTCCCGAAGCCGCTACCACATGGGTCAGTCCTACCCCGGCCAGTTTTGCCTTAAACCGCACGTCCAGGCCAATACTGCCCAGCACCACTCCGGAAAGCAGGTTTGCCTGCTGCCTTGGCAGCACACTTTGATAGCTTTGGACAAAGCTGTCACGAATTTTTGAGGCGCTTTGTTCCCAAAAATTAGGTTGGTAAACATCTGTAAGCAAGACCTCATCCGCCCGCAGAAAGTTGCTTTTTTGAACAACACCGGAAACTTCCGCAAAATCATTGAAGTGTAGCACCGGTCGTCCCGGAGCGCTGACAAAGAACCGGCTTGTCCTAAAGACCTGTTTCCCCATGGAAACTTTGGGTTCGGACTCAACCCGGGTCACAAATTTGATTACCTCACCAATTTTGTAAGAGGGTAAAGAAAGAAAATAGACCAAAACCCTGACAGTCAATAGTAAAAGCAGAAAGCAGTATACCTGCCAACTTCTGAGCACACTAGTTGATGCTAATTAAATCTTTAATCTTTTGGAAAACTGAACTGGAAACAATTTTGCGGCTGAGCAGTTCTGAGACAGTTTGATAAGGACGGCCGGAAATAATTTTGGCAGCAGTCACTGGCCCAATCCCCGGTAAACCGTCCAGCTGCGCCTCCGAACCACTATTGATACTAATTAATCCTCCGCCTGATGAATTCGTGTTAATTCGCTGCTGATTCGCGTCAATTTGCTCACCAATAAATGGAAAATACACCTTCATCCCGTCAACCACCCGCTGAGCAAGATTGATATTCTTAGATATATAGTTTCGGTCAGCTTTCGGACTCAGTCCTCCTGCGGTAATAAGAACATCTTTCACGCGGGAATCGTATGGTAATTCATAAACTCCAGGCTTCTCTATTGCCCCAGAAGCCTCAACTTTTATACTCATTGTGTTTTGCCGTACCGCCGCAGTTTTAATCTCATCTGAAGTTTTCCCGGGAACTGATTCATTCTGCTTTGTTTGGATATAGTTAACCGCTATCCCCACAACCATGAAGGCAATTCCCAAACCACCAAGAAAATAAGGAATTAAACGACGTAACCACGTCGTTAAACCAGTGGGAGAAACTGGTAACTCATTAACCATTAGTTACTGCTTAGTTACCTAGTGACTACTTATTACAAAATTGATTATCTTCCCCGGCACGTAAACCACTCTTTTAACTTCGCCGGTTAAATATTTAGCCACGTTTTGAGCCTCCCGGGCCTTCTGTTCAACCTCTTTTTGTCCTATCACCAAAACTTCCCGACTGCCAAGACCAACCGTCCCCCGCGGTTTCCCGTTTACCGAAACCACCACTGTCACTTCACTGTTCTGATCAATTTCCCCCTCTGCTTCCGGCCATTTTTGACTGTGAACGGAAACAAAATCCTTGCCGGAAGGGCCCGTATCTTTCCTGGCACTTTCGCCAAGCTCCTGCCACAACTCCTCCGCCAGGTGGGGAGCAAAAGGAGCCAACAGCCTCAAAAACACGTCTAAATCTTCCCGGCCGATTCCCCCGGCCCTGTCCCAGAAGTTCACAAACTCCATCAGTGCCGCCACAACTGTGTTAAACTTCATTGCCTCCAAATCACCGGTCACTTTGTCCACCGTCGCCGACAGCTTATAGTGCAGATCTCGATCAGTTTTATCTGCCACTCCTTTTGTCCCTAAAACCCAAACCCGATTCAAAAAGCGCCAACAACCTGCCAAACTGCGGTCATTCCAGGATACCTGCTGGTCGAAAGGTCCAATAAACATCTCGTACAACCGCAGGGCATCTGCCCCGTACTTGGCAATAATATCGTCCGGGTTAATGACATTTCCCAACGACTTGCTCATCTTTTTGTTTCCAAAACCCAAAACAATCCCGTGCACTCTTCTCTTTTTATAGGGCTCGGCATTGGGAACCATGCCAATATCAAATAAAAACTTGTAAATAAACCGGGAATACAACAAATGCAGGGTTGTATGTTCAAAGCCGCCTTCATAAACATCCACCGGTAACCAATAGTCCATCAGTTTGCGCGAAGCCGGCTCGGTGTCATTTTCCCGATCAATATATCTCACATAATACCAATTTGACCCTGCCCAATTCGGCATGGTGTCCGTTTCCCGCCGTCCGCTGCCGCCGCACCGGGGACACTTTACCGCCAGCCAGTCTTTGGCCTGAGCCAGCGGCGATTCGCCCGTTCCTGTCGGCTGATACTTCTCCAAATACGGCAACTCCACAGGCAGTTCTTCCTCCGGCACCGGCACCACCCCACACCTGGAACAGTGAATCACCGGAATCGGCTCGCCCCAGTAATGTTGGCGCGAAAAAATCCAGTCATGGAGATGATAACGCACTAATCTTTTCCCCCACCCTTTCTCTTCCAAAAAGTCCATTACTCTCTTTGTGGCCTCATGGATGTCCAACCCGTCCAAAAATTGGGAATTAACCATTACCCCCTCGTCTTCCTGAACCTGATCAATACTATTAATAGTTGACTTGTCCCCATCGGGCCCCACCACCACCCGGATTATTTCCAGCCCAAACTCCTTGGCAAATTCAAAATCCCGCCGGTCATGCCCCGGGACACCCACCACTGCTCCCGTTCCCACGCTTGTCAATGCAAAGTCCGCCACCCAGATCGGCATCCGGTAGCCGTTCAGTTGGTTAATAGCATACAAACCGGTAAAAACCCCTGTCTTCTTCCGCCCTTCGGCAACCCTTTCTTGTTCCGTTTTCTTTTTTGCCGTTTCCACATATTTTTGAATTTCGGATTTATTCGCTGCTCGCTGAATACCTCGCAACTTGTTGCGAGGATGAAG
>CAZRUW010000008.1:0-9718 GCA_964603445.1 uncultured Gammaproteobacteria bacterium
AACCTTTGGGGAGTTCCGACGGGAAACCCTGAGGTTTTTCCAGCACCTGGAGAAATATAGACCGGAGCTGGATACTTTGCTGGCCGATAATTTTCAACTGATGCCAAACTTAAACCTGCAAACCTGAGTTTGGTGGGTATACTACTGAAGTCTGTCAAGGATTTTTGGCCCATTAGCTTGCTTAAAGGGTTTGTTGGAGCTAATATATGGGCGTTAATTTGAAGGCTATGTTGAAAAACCAAGTTGAGCTGTCTTTGAGCAGGCGTGTTTATGTCGTTCTCGGGGCGGCGCTAGAAGTTGGCTGATAAGAATAAAGAAATAGCTAGGATGTATGGTGATACGGTGGAGATAGGCAATTTTCATCATGAGAATGGGCCGGGGGAATTTTGGCGTACGGAGTTTGCTAGATCTTTGGAGAAACTTGAGAGTTTGAAGACAATTCATCGGTCGGCTAGGATCTATGATCCAAGTGTTGATGTTCGACAAGTTGAGTTGGGTACGAGGGTTCGGGTTAGAGAAGTGGCGAGAGATAGAGATGAAAAAGTCGATTATACTGTTGTGGCGGCTAATGATATTTTGGTTTGTGCGAGACTCTGGATTGATAGGCCGGGTTCCTGGGTGAGTTCCGCTACTCCGAAGGGCAAGGGGCTTCTGGGAAAAGAACTTGGTCAAAAGGATATTCTAGTTACGACACCAGGCGGTGAAGAGAGACTGGAAATTACTGAGTTACTGCTTGGTGACTTTACTCTCAAATTACCTGGGAGTTTGAGTAAAACAACAGTTGAAGGCTAGTCTTTTACTTTTTGGATTCGTTTGAAGCCTTTGGTAATATAGCTCTTGACGTTCGGAGCAAATGCCAGGCCTTCCAATTCTTCTGGGGAGGCCCACTTTGCACCAATTGTATCCTCAAGGGCTTGCGGTTGGCCTGATTTCCAATGACAGAGGAAAGTCAGAGCTATAGCATGTTTTCCAGATGAATGGACGAAGGTATTGTTCGCTAAGAGCTCGATATGTTCCTCTATTTCGACTCCAGTTTCTTCTTTGACTTCCCTAGCACAGGTGGCTTCTAAGATGCTCCAGATGTTGCCTTCAGTCTTTTCTACTTTTCCACCCGGTATTGTCCATTTTCCTGGTTCGTGCTCTTCATCGAAGCTTCTCTGGGAAACTAGGATCCTGCCGTTTTTTTCAACAACGGCATTAATGATTACGTGATGGGATTTGTCTGTCGTGGACTGGCTTTGATTGTGGTCTGTCATGTTATTAATTATATTTTCGAATCTCCGACTTCGTCAACGGGTATTTACATTCTAAATCGAATCGCAACACCTGTTGTCTTCTGTTCCAATTCTAACGTTTCTTGAGCTGTTAAATAGTCATGGACTTTTCTGGGTTTGTTGTTGATTTCCCAAACAATGTCATCCAACTCTTCCTGGAACAGATTTTCAAAGTTAGTTTTCTTTGGCAAGTAACGCCTTAATAATCCGTTATGGTGTTCGTTTGTTCCTCTCTGCCAACTGGAATAAGGGTCGGCAAAGTAGGTTTGGATGCCTAACTCCTTTAACTTTTCGTGACTAATGAAACTCCCCGGTCAGAAGCCGTGGTCCGCCTAAGGCGGACGGCTTCGCCACGTCTGACGTGGCTTCGAAAAGTATTCTTTTCGAGCTTGTTTCATTCGCTAGCTAACGCTAGCGGTATTCACAAGTTCAAAAATAAACTCAAAACCATTGTCCGTGGTTACTGACTTGCAAAGAAAACTGGAGAAAATTTCCCTCTGGGCTTTAAGAGTTTCCTCAACTTTTTTAGAGCCGATAATTTTAGCCTGGAGAAATCTGGTTTTTCTCTCCACTTCAGTGTGAATCACTTTACTTTTTTCCTGTTTGCCAATAACCGTGTCACCTTCCCAGTGGCCAAATATTTTTCTTTCTTCCACCTCTTTTGGCCTCAAATGGATGGAAACTTGACGGGGAATGTGCAACCTTTTAGCCTGTCTTCCAAACTTTCTTTGTCTCCTTTTCTGTTTCCTGGGAAGAAATCCCCAAAGACCTAAATCCTTGTGGTCTGGAGAGTAAATAAACTGATAAATGGTTTCCGGGCAGATAACCGTTTCTCCTCTTTCCAGTTTCAATCTGCCGGAAATCTGCTCTGGACTCCAACCCTCCCGTAATTTTTCCAAGACATAACCGTAAGTAACAGGATCTTTTAAAGGGTGACGTTTCCGACCCTCAATTCGTCTTTTGTCAGACCGCAGTTGAGCAGATATGGCCACATAACCACCACCAAAACGGTTACGCTTAACCTCCCGGGAAATTGAGGAAACGTTTCTTCCCAATTTAGTGGCAATAGCTCGTAAGGATAACCCCTGATCCAGGAAAACGGCGATCAAATCCCTTTCGTTTGGAGTGAGTTTAGGTAATTTATGCAGAACCTGAATTTTACTTCAGGTGTTGCGATTCTAAATAGAACTCATGGGAGTGGAAATTCAACTTATGGTTTGTGGAGATAGTTTGAGCTGCCTGACAGAATCCCTACCTGCCGGCAGGCAGGGGACTGTCGACTTGAGCCGAAGCCGGGAATCGGACCCGGGGCCTAAGTCTTACCAAGACTTCGCTCTACCACTGAGCCACTTCGGCAAAGTTTCTGCCCATAAAAATTTCCCATTGGGAATTTTCAGGGTAAACCACTGCTTGCCCAGGTACTTTGGTTTAAACGCTTTGAATTATCCGCAATTTGGGAGGGATTTTCAAGGAAGTTATTTGTTACTACTGCTCTGTCTTCCGGGATCAGGTCGTACCACTGGTGTTTTGCTGCGAGCAGAAACTAATGAAACTCCACGGCTAGAAGCCGTGGTCCGCCAATGGCGGATGGCTTCGCCACGTCTGACGTGGCTTCGCAAAGTATTCTTTTCGAGCTTGCTCATCCACAAGTAGAACTTGTGGTATTCGCAAGTTCAAAAATAAAACATCGCTCCGGCGGTATGCCAAGGCTCTGAAGGGAATCCCAAAAGGTTGGCTTCTCTCGGCTCGTCTTTTGAGTTCGCAAATGTCGCAATTCCTGCTGTCACAAAGGTCACGTAAATATCGGCAATAGTGGTCATTTTCCATAGTTTTAGAAACAAAATCCGTCAGGGCTTGAAGCTGACGAACAAAATGACAAGGTGATTTTACTTCGGCGGCGATGGTTTGGCAAATATTTGGTTGTACTTCTCAACCAGTTGGGTAAGTTTGGCTTTTTGGCCGGTTTGCCGGTAGAGATTGGCTAGGGCTTGCCAGCTGTAGATGAAGTTGGGGTCGACGGCTATGGCTTGGAGATAGTTTTGTTCGGCGGCACCATAGTTGCCTTGGGCAACATAGGCATTGGCGAGGTTGTGATAGAGGTTGGGGATGTTAGGATTGATTGAAATACCATTGTTATATTGCTGAATTGCTGAATTGTTATCCCCACGATTGGCATAGGCCATGCCCAGGCCGTTAATTATTCTGATGGATTTGGGGGCATGGGAAAGGGTTTGGGAATAGAACCGGATTTCGTCGGCCCAATCAAACTGCCTGAATACGTTTCTGATAGTGAGAACTAGGAGGTAGACTGCGAGGAAGCAAATTAAAGTTTTTTTCTAAAAATCGCGGAAAAAATTGAGAAACTCGCAGAAGGATTTTTCTGAGGTTTTTCTGCGCCGATTCTGAGAGTTTTAGTTGCCACAAAGTGTTCGTAGACTTCATTTAGAGAGAGAATTGCAAAACTGGTAAAAAACACCATGGGTAGATAGAGAAAGTGTTCATAGAAAATGCCGTTAATTAGAATCAGACCGGAATAGGGGATAAAACTGATAAAAAAAGCCAGATAACAGAATACGAGTAACTTGTAGTAACTGGGTTGTAACTTATTGTAACTTGTAGAACGGATCCTCCGGAGGAAAAAAATAATGGCCGAATTTGTGAGGAAGAAGATTATCAGGAAAGGATTTAGAAGGTTTGTTTGAATGTGGATGGAGTAGTCCCGTTCCATGAAGAGGTCTTTGGGAAAGACCAGGAGGGAAACGTATAAAAACAGGTTTTGGACGAAGGTCAAAAGACGGACAACAACAGAGTGGGCGTAGGGTGTGTTTCCCCAGGCAGCTTTGATGTCGAATTGATTGATGAAGGAAAAGTGATAGACGAGGTAGAAGAAGGCAATCAGAATATAAGCCCAGGTTGACAAGATAAGAGTAGTGAGTAAGTTGGTTAAAGAGCGGAAAATGGCAAGGGGAGTGGGAAATTTTGACCAAACAATTATTGCACGGTCGTGGGGTAATTGTTTGGTTAATTCCAGGGCTAGGAGAAGGCCCAGGAAAACAAGGCCGGTTTCTTTGGAGAGAAGGGAAAGCGCGAAGAACAACAACGAGACGAGAAAGTATTTGGGTCCCGGCGGCCCGACCGCCCTTAAGTTGCTTGTTCCTAAACGACCTACTTCGTGGCCCGCGGCTGCGCCGAACCCGGAACTTGCACTTAAGGAATTTGTTTCCCCGCCACCAAAGCGGTCATGCCCGTTTTTAAGATAGTAAATTAAGAATAGAAAGCCAAAGAGGACAAAAAGGGGGTCGGAGAGGCCGGAGATGTAGGAAACGGCCTCGGTTTGGACAGGGTGGATGAGGAAAAATAAAGCGATGGGAAAGGGAATGATTACCAGAGACACTTGCGCTCGCGAATTTTTTTCGCTCTCCGCCGCTTTAGCCGGTACCCAGGTGCCGGCAGCTTTTCCAGAGAGCTGCAAAAAATTCACTCGCCGTGTCTCAAAATCTGACTGATTCTTCCAGTCGTCACCTGCTTTGTTTAGCAGAATGTAAAAGAAATAAAAGACGGCACAGGCAGCAGAGATGTGGACAAGGATGTTTACCAGGTGATACCAAAAAGGATTGAAGCCAAAGACGGCATGGGTAGCGGCATAGACAATTTGGGGTACGGGACGAAAATAATTGGACAGTTTTCCCCGGCCGGCAGTTTGACTTTGAGTAAAAAATTTGTCTATTTGGAAGTTGGCGACATATTGGTTGGCATAAACAAAGTCCTCGTCGTCCCAGAGAAACGGGCCGGAAAGTGAGGGCAGATAGAGAAGCAGCCCGACCACGGCCAGGATGAGAAAATATTTTTTGACAGTCATTTGCAGCTTTATCTTAGCAGTCTTTCAGGAGTAATTTCAGAGAAAAAGTGTAGAATTGGGGGATGACAAAAAGATGGGCGGTTATTATCCTTGTGGTGACTATCTTTCTTCTAGGAACGGCAGGGTATTTCATCTGGCAGGGACGACAGCGTTCAATAATCATCTCCCCGTTAGGGAATGTCCTGCCCCCCAGACCGCTTCTGAAATATACCTTTGCTAATTTACGCCAGAGAAAGTTTGAACCGTCGATGATAACTTACGATACGCTTTATGGTGTTCAGAATCCGAAGTTTTCGACCTGGACATTTCACTATTTTTCGGACGGGAAGAAGGTTTCGGGGTTGGCTAACCTGCCTTTGGCAGACGCTTCCTTCGCTGGCGCTCAGGATAAACAGGGTAAACCTATTTCTACCCAAAGTGCCATGACGGTACCGATTGTTGTTTTGCTTCATGGTTCAATTGATGCTCCGGAGCAATTTTTTCCGGGTTTCGGGACGCAGCATGTGGCGGCGGTTCTGGCGGAAAACGGGATAGCGACTTTTGCCCCGGATTATTTGGGTTATGGCAGTTCGGCCTCTGCGAGCGCGGATCCGTTTGAAGACCGGTTCCAAACTTATACAGTTACTTTGACGCTTCTTTCAACTTTGGAGTCCCAATGTAAATTGAAAATTGAAAATTGTAAATTGGGACTGTGGGGCCATTCGAACGGCGGTCAGATCGCCCTTTCGGTGCTGGAAATTTCCGGGAAGAGCTACCCCACGGTTTTATGGAATCCGGTATCTAAGCCGTTTCCTTATAGTATTCTGTACTACACTGATGGCTATGACGATCAGGGCAAGTGGCTCAGGTCGGCTTTGGCCAAGTTTGAAAGTCTGTATGACGTGCGGCAGTTTTCCGCCACCGATTACTTTTCCTGGATTAAAGCTCCGGTTTTGTTGCAGCAGGGAGGGGCTGATGATCTGGTGCCAAAGAGATGGTCGGATGAACTAAATACCGCTTTGAAAAAACTGGATAAGGATATTACCTATCTGGTTTATCCCGGGGCGGATCACAATCTGGTGCCGAGCTGGAACCGGGCGGTGGCGGCAGCGACACGGTTTTATCTTAGTAAGGGGATTTATAGTTATTAAGGATAGCGAGTGGCAAAATATTCCGGCGGCCATAAGGTGGCGAAGGTCGGCCATTAAGGTCTGGGGAGAGTATCTTGGTTTAATGCCTCTTGAAAAGAGGAAAAGCAGACGGCAAAAAGTGAGGGCAAAGCAAAAAGAATTGCGGGCAGAAATACGGGAACTAGGGAAGACATTGCCAAAAATGAGAGGGCACTAGAAGTGAGTCCGGTTTGCTACGGTGGCTTGGGCAAAGCGGAGTGCACTGCCTGGGACGATTTGGAGAGAGTCATTTTTGGAAAGCTTTAGCGACCTCACTTATTTGCATCCAGAAGAAGGCCCAAAGCCAGACGAGAAGGATGAATCCAATTGGCAGTGGGGCGGGCATGAAGGCGCCGGTCGCGGCCAGCAGGGAGGCCGCCAGTTGAGTCAGGGTGGTGGCGATGATGACTTCTTTACCGGGGAGGAATTTCCACCATCTTTCCCGGGTGTGAGCAACGTAAATTAAAAGATGGCCGGAAACGGTGAGCTTGAGAAAATAGATTGTCTGGACAATGGGAAGGGGAAAATGGAACAGTCCAACCAACAGGAAGAAGAGGATCAGGCTGTTGGCGACTCCGACGGAGCCGAAAAGGGAACTTAAAAGGAAACGCTTTTTAACGTCCAGCTTTGCCGGGCTCCCCGTGTTGCCAACCCGGTCATAGGCCAGGGAAATAATGGGGATATCGTTTAATAGGGCAATGAGAATGATTTGTAATGGCGTCAGGGGATAGGATTTATAGATCAGGCCAAGGATGACAATGGTGACAATTAGACGGAAGCTTTCGGAGAGACGATAGACGGAATAGGAGTAAAGCCTGGAGAATATTTTCCGGCTTTCGATGATGGCGTCCTTGATGACGGCGATGCCGTTGGACAAGAGGACAATATCGGCCGCCTCTTTGAGGGCAATAACCGCGTTTTCCACGGCAAAACCGACATCGGCGGCTTTGACGGCGGGCAGGTCGTTAACCCCGTCGCCGTTGGTGGCGACCACAAAATATTTCTTGGCGTTTTGGACCAGACGCAGCTTGTCTTCAGGAAAGATTTCAGCAAACGCCTGGGTACTTTTATAGAAATTGGCGTCCAAGCCCTGCCAGTTGGCTTTTTCCAAATCCTCTTTGGTGACAATTTGGTTGCCGGGGATAGCCAGTTTTTGGGCAATTTCAGAGGCAATAACCCGGTTGTCTCCGGTTACTATGGCCGTGTCGATTTGTTCCCTGGTGAGAAATCGGATGACCTCGGGAGCCTCCGGACGGAGTTCGTCTGACAATCCCAGGAGGCCGACCAGAGTCATCTCTTTTTCATCTTTTCCCAGAGCGATGGCCAGGGCGCGATAACCTTCCTTTCCCAGGGAGGAGATGTCATCGTTGGCTTTTGATTTCAGTGGTGATGGGAGACGACAAAGTTCCAAAATTGCCTGCGGGGCGCCGGCAGTGATTAAAATCTTTCCGGCTTGGCCGTCTCTTACCTGGACCGTGGTTCGCTTTTTAACCGAGTCGCCGGGAACGAAATTATAGACGGTATAGCCCTGAGGTTTTGCCTGCAACTCCTGCGCTTTTTGACTGACCGCTTGGCTAATTAAATTGCGGTCATCCTGAAAGGTGGCCAGAAACGCGTAGGAGACAACGTCCCTTTCTTGGTATTGGCCGTACGGGATGATTTTGTCAATCACAATTTTGTTCTGGGTTAAAGTCCCGGTTTTGTCGGTGAGAAGGAGGTTGACATTAGCCAGATCTTCCAAAGCGGACAGTCGGCGCACGACTACTTGTTTCTTTGACAGTTCGAGGACCCCGAGAGCAATGATTAGAGTCATTACCGTCGGCAGGCTGACGGGAATTCCGGCAATAATTAAACTTAAATCCAGAGTTAAAAGATCGACAATTGGGGTGTGTTGCAGAAGAAAAAAGGTGCTCAGAATGGCGACTCCCACAAGACTGAGAGCCGAGAGGAATTTAGAAATTCTTATTATGTCGGTTTCCAGAAGGCTTCTGCCTTTTTGCCCTTCAACGGAGAAGATAGTTTTTCCGAATTTGGTGTTCTTGCCGGTGGCGGTAATTTTCACCAGGGCAATGCCGGAAGCTATAAACGAGCCTGAGTAGAGGGTGTCATTAATGTTTTTGTCATTAGGCAGGGATTCCCCGGTGAGGGATGACTCGTTGACGGAGACGTTCTTGTTGTCAATTAGAATGCCGTCGGCCGGGACAATTTCCCCGGCAACCAGCTGGACGACATCTTCGGTAACCAACTCTCCGGTGTCGACTTCCGTCCACTGGCTGTCACGCAATGTTTTTACCTTGCTTTTTAGGTTCTGGTTAAGTCTAGCGATGGCATTGTCCGCTTTGGCTTCCTGCCAGGTTGATACCCCGAGGTTGATAAGTAGAAGGGCGAGAATAAAATAGCCGTCGAAGGCTTTTTGATTGGTAAATGATAACCCGGAGGCGAAAAGGAGCATCAGGGAAATTGGCGAAAAAAGCTGCCTGGCCATCTTGATGACAGCCGGTGTCTTTTTCTCCGGGATTTCGTTGGGCCCGTCGCTTGCCAGTTTTTCTTTGGCTTCTTGGGAAGTCAATCCTTCAGGCGTGTTCATGGAATCATTTTAATCCCTTCTTGAAGTGGGGGAAACTGCCGAAGTTGGGGATTAATTTTGTGCCGAGACTAGGGTTCGCACCTAGGTAGGCCTTTCGGCCGCCAGATTTACAGTCTGGTGTGATTGTCTGCTCCACCATCTCGGCTTAATAATTTTTTGAACGCTTCTCCGCCTTTGAAACTTTTAATTTGTCGTTCTCTTCTGTAAGCTTCCTGACGTGTATTTAATATTTCTTCGTAAATGATTTTGAAAGGCCCCTTATTCTTAATCGATTTGGTTTTCCCTGCGTTGTGCTGCATCAGTCGCTTTATTGGGTCCTTTGCAGGGCCAATGTAGTATTTATTGTTTGTTTGGCTTTGCAATATATAAGTTGAGAACATTATTATAATAAGACTTCGCTAGATTTATGCCGCCTTCGGCGGCACCCCGCCGCAGGCGGTGGCAGTCTGGTGTGATTGTCTGCTCCACCATCTCGGCAGCGAGTGCATTTTACTACTTTTCATTTGGTGGTGACGGAGAGGCGGAAGCCCCGGGGGTTGGTGTCATAGACACAAGTGCCGCTGGAGCATGTTCCCAAAGTTAAATCTTTTTGGATATATTGTTTCCCGTCGGTGCCACTGGTGATGGTTGAGCTGCTGATAGTGAAACTTCCCTGAATGCCTTTTTGGCCGCTGTCGGTGGTGTAGGTAAGATTGTAGCTGATGGTAGTGATACCTCGGAAATTAGAAGAGGATTCGAATTTGACAGTGAAGGTTTTTAGGTCAGAGCTTAAGGAAGTTACGGTGTCAACTTGCCCTGCGGGGATGGCCGGGCTGGGGCCGGGAGCAATGGCTGGTGGTGTGGCTTGGGG
>CAZRUW010000009.1:0-29137 GCA_964603445.1 uncultured Gammaproteobacteria bacterium
GGTACCAGCTCTGCGCCGTCGGGGCGGCATTAATAAACGGCCCCACGCTTTCATCAGGCAACAGCATTTGGGCCATATCCGTTCGTGAATATGGCTCTCCGAATTTTCTAATCTTCGATTCGGCGCTGTATATTTTCGTCAGCTCGTCCCGCCCGGAAATAAATTTTATAAAATCCCAGGCCGTTTTCTGGTTTTTACTGCTTTTTGACACCGCCATCGCCCAATAGGTCGCAAAATTTACCGGTTGGGCCCCGGTCAGCTGGGGTACCGGTACCACTTTGAAATTAAGGTTGGGGTTCAAAGCTTTAATATCAAAGTACCTCCATGATGACCCAAAATACATGCCCACTTTCCCCTGGGCAAAAGCCAATGTCGAGTTATCCAAAGTCTCATCCCAAATCCGCTCCGAGGTCGCAAAAGAAACATAAAATCCCAGTGCTTCCTGCGCCTTCGTCGCTGCCGGATCATTGTTCAAATCCACTCCTGCCTGAAGCATCATCAGCGAAACAATGTCCTGCCAGTGGTCCACGTTCGAAGCCGTCCCCAAAGCCGTTCCCGCCGTGGTGATTCTCCCGTTGGCATCCCGCACCGTCATTTTCTCGGCCGCCGTCACAAAACTGTCCGCTCCGTCCCAGGTGGTCGGAACATTCACTCCCGCCGCCGTTAAAATATCCTGATTGACAAAGAGCTGTAAACCGTCAATCTCCAAAGGCACGGCGTAAGCCTTTCCCCCGGAAACGAAATCCCGGCTCACTACCGGATAAAAAATTGTCTTATACTCCGCCGGCGAATACACTGTCGCGGGCATCGGCGAAAGAAGGTCCCGAAACATCGGCAACCAGCTGTTATGCAAAAGAATAATATCCGGCCCACCGGAAGAATTCATTGCCGCCGTCACCCGGTCCCGGTAATTAATCGGTGATTGTTTGGCGTATTTCACTGTCACGTTAGGGTTTTTCCTCTGGTAATCCGCAATTACTTCTGAAAAAACTGCCGGGTCTTCCCAAAGGCCCCAAACATTAAGAGTCACCGGGCTTGCCTTCCGAAAAAGAGTCAAAGAAAAAAGAAGCCCCCCCAGAAGAACCACCGCGCCAACTACCGCCCCGATAATAATCACTTTTTTGTCCGAAAAGTCCGGTAAAGAAATACTTGGCAAACTAACTGTTGGTAAATTCATATCGCGGTTATACAATCAACGTACCAAAATTATGCTCTCGGCGCAACGATTACTTCATTTCCTTAAGCTCGTTTTCTATTTCTTCCTCGGCGGCTTTTCCACCGCCCTCGTCTTAATCTCCGCTTCCTACCTCATCTTCACGGCTGCCTTTCAAAACAAGATTTATCCCGGTGTCACTGTTAACCATCTCGACCTCACCGGCCAAACCCTCGACCAGGTGGAAAAAAACCTCCAACTTGCCGACTCCCCCGTCCTCAATACTCTGACGATAAACATTACTCATCCCAAAGCCACCGTTTCGGCTCTGGCTAGAGACCTCCGCCTTCGCCCGGACACCGAACAAATGGCCAAAAGGGTTCTGTCAATCGGCCGGCAAACCAAAAACCCGTACTATAACTTCCTGCAAATTTTTGCCGCCTGGCAGGGAAAAATCAATCTTCCGGTCCAGTTTACCCTCGACAAATCCGCTCTCCTGGAAAAAACTGCCTCCGTTGCCCCTCTCATTGAGAAAAAACCAACCGACGCCGTCTTTAAATTCGAAAACGGCACCGGCCCTGACCGCAAAGGCAGAGTTGTGGCTTTCATCCCTTCCGAAAACGGTCTTCTCATTGACAACGACTCTCTTTTTGAAAGCCTGAAATCCCGGGCCGAATCCGACCTTCCTCTTTCTGGAACTAACCAAACCACCACCTGGACCCTTCCTCTTCCCACCAAGGTTGTTCCTCCCGCCATTACCAGTTCTCTGGCCAACAAAATGGGTATTAAAGACCTGCTTGGCCGTGGCGAGTCCTATTTCTATGACTCCATCCCCGGCCGGGTCTATAACATCAAGCTGGGCAGTGACAAAATTACCGGCAGTCTTATCGCCCCCGGCGAAATTTTTTCCTTTGACCAAGCCATCGGGACAGTTTCCGCCGTCTTCGGCTTCCAAAAAGCCTACGCCATCATTAAAGGCAAAACTGTTCTTGATGACGGCGGTGGTGTTTGCCAGGTTTCCACCACCCTTTACCGCGCCGCTCTCAACTCCGGTCTCCCCATCATTGAACGCACTGCCCATACCTATCGCGTTGGATTCTACGAACAAGGTGGTTTTCTCCCCGGCCTGGATGCCACCGTTTATCCTCCGTCGCCGGACCTTAAAATTAAAAACGATACTGGTCACTGGATTCTTGTTCAGGCCATCTTTGATCCCTCCATTTTTAAACTGACCTTCGAATTATTCGGCACTAACGACGGGCGTAAAACCGTGATTCAGGGACCATATATTCTTTCCACTTCCCCTCCCCCCGACCCTATTTATGAAGACGATCCAACCAAACCGGTCGGCACCATCACTCAAGTCGACACTGCTCATTACGGAGCAAAAGTTTATTTCAAAAGAATTGTGTCACGAGTGACAAATGACAAGTCTCCAGTGACCTTAATCAATGAAACAGTCTATTCCGACTTTGTCCCCTGGCCAGCCCGGTACTTAAAAGGTACTAAAACATAAAATCACCCCCCGGCTGTTCTAAAAGGCTAAGCCATGCTCGTCTTGGCCGGCTGCCTGAAAGGGGTAAAAAAGCTTTTTGGGCACTTAAGAAAGCTACGCTTCTTCAGTATAATCAGTTTATGCTTATTCATAACCCGGTTTCCTCGTTCTCCGTTTATCCGTCGTTGGTTCGTGGCATTCAGGCAAACTGCATCTTATGAAAATCCTCGGATTAGAGAGCTCTTGTGACGAAACGGCCGCCGCAATTGTCGAGGACGGTACCAAAATAATCTCCCACGTTGTTGCCAGCAGTCAGGCCATGCATGCCAAGTTCGGTGGCATCATCCCTGACAAGGCAGCGAGGGAACAGGTCCGGTCTATTATTCCAGTCATTCAAGAATGTATCCTCCAGGCAAATCAGAAAACTCAGACGATCAGACCATCAGAAGGTCAGATACTCAGAAATTCTGATGCTCAGAGAAAATCTGATTCTCCGAGTTTTCCGGGTATTCTGAATGTTGATGCCCTCGCCGTCACTGTCGGCCCCGGTCTCATTGGCAGCCTTCTTGTCGGTGTCGAAACAGCCAAAGCTCTTGCCCTCGCCTGGGAAAAACCTCTCATTCCTGTCAACCACCTCATCGGCCACATTTATGCCAATTGGCTAACTGGTTACTCGTCACTGGTCACTCGTCATTCGCAAACCAATGACAAACGGCCAATGACTAATGACCGTCTCCCTAAGCTCCCGGCTTTGGTGTTATTAGTCTCCGGCGGTCACACTGAACTGATCCTCATGAAAAACCACGGTGACTTTAAACTGCTTGGTTCCACCCGCGACGACGCTGCCGGTGAATGCTTCGACAAGTGTGCCCGATTGCTAAATCTCGGTTACCCCGGAGGACCTGCTATTGAAAATGCTGCTGAATCTTTCATAAGGTCTCTCCCTGCCGCGCAGGGGGAGACCTTTATAAAACTACCCCGTCCCATGATTAACGATAAGAGCCTTGATTTTAGCTTCAGCGGCCTGAAAACTGCAGTGGCCAATATTGTTAAATATCCTAACTACCTAACTTCCTTTCATCCTAACTTCCTTGCTTATGAGCTTCAAGAAGCTGTCACCGACGTCCTGGTTTCCAAAACCCTCCGGGCCGCCCAAAAATACTCCCCCAAGTCCATTCTGCTTGCCGGTGGCGTCGCCGCCAATAAAAATTTACACAATAAGTTACTACAAGTTACGCGTAGCCAGTTACCACAAGTTACCGTCTATATCCCACCGATAAATTTATGCACGGACAACGCCGCCTTCATCGCCGGCGCCGCTTTTTATAATTATCACCCTGTCCCTGTTTCCAAAATTAATGCCGACCCAGGACTTAATATCTAAAGCCGCTAAAATTATCAAATCCGGCGGCCTTGTCATTCACCCCACCGACACCTGCTACGGCTTGGCCGCCAACGCTCTTGATCCTCTCGCCGTCAAAAAAATATACCGGCTCAAAGGCCGTGATTTTAATAAACCCTTAATTATTTGCGTGCGTGATCTGAAAATGGCCAAAGATCTGGTCAGGTTTAACCCAACCGCCGAAAAATTGTTCCGCAAATTTCTTCCCGGTCCTCTGACTCTGGTTCTCCCCAGCAAGCTCCACCCCGGCCAAAAAGACGCTATTCGCCTCCCCAACCACCCTGTCACTCTGGCTCTTTCAAAAACATGCTCCGTTCCCTACACCACCACTTCTGCCAACCTTTCCGGAAAGCCCAACCCCTATTCCCTTGCAGAAGTCTTTGGGCAATTTAGCCATGAAGCAATCAGACAACTATTTATTCTGGATGCTGGTCCTCTCCCTCCCACCCCGCCATCAACCGTCATTGACGTTTCCGGTGGAAAAATCAAAATTCTACGCTCGGGTCCAATCTCCCTCTCCCAACTCCGCTCCTAACCTCAATTTTCCAAGTTTTTTCCTTGCCGTATCTCTTCTTTTTTCTCTCTTATTTCTTATTTCTTCGTTCTCGGTCTCCCCGGCCCTCTTTTAATCATTGGGTACGCCTCCGAAATAGACTTATGCTCAATAATTACCGGTTGCTTATAGGCCAGAGCCATTGCCCCCAGGGCAAAAAGAATTAGAAGTGTTTTTACCAGGTTTCCCAAAACCGGGACCAATCCTAAAAGGTAAAAAAGGAACAGTCCCAAAACCAAAGCCCATCCCCTTCTTTCCCCGAACTGGGAAAGAAGAATTTTCCGTCCGATAAAAAAGGCCGCCAAATACTGCGCCGCCAACCAGACCACATAGAAAACCAGAAACAAAATCGCGGCAACCGGAATCCCCACGATTGTTAAAACAAAAAGCACTGCCATCACCGGCGCGGCCACCAGGATTATAAAGCCCCAACCCAAACTGGCGTAGGGCCTGTTTTCAATCGCCGTCACCACTTTCTCAAAACCCTTGGGAAAAAGACCCAGAAAAATAAAGCCCACCAGAGCCGAAACAAAAAATCCCAAAAATTCCGTCAGGGGTTTAATTCTCTGATAAGACTCCAAAATCGTCCTGGCCCCGAAGAAACGTGGGTAAGTTTCATCCTGAACATTTCTCTGATAGGAAATATTTCCCCCCACCGTTGCTCCCGGCTCCAAAACCGCCTCCTGGTTCCCGGTATATTTCAAACTGCCGGAGATCGACGCGTCCGGTCCCAAAATAAATTCCCGGTCCGCCACTACGAAAGCTTCGTTTGCCACCTGGGAATTTAAAAACAGCCTGCCCCCAAAAAATCGAAAACCCCGTCCCACTGACGGCGCCGACACTTCCAAATTGCCGCCGGCCACCAACAAACTCCCGCCGATTGTTGCCTGCCTGGTCACCGAACAATTGGCGCAAACAAGTAAAATATTTCTTCCTACCGGACCGTTGACCGTCACATCGCCTCCGAAAATCCGGATACTGTTCCCCACCGTTCCGTTCACATTCACCTTTCCCGCCGCCACAAACAAATCCCCGTCAATTTTTCCGTTCACTGTCACAATCCCTCCCGCCAAAAAAGCGTCACCCCTGATCTCCCCGTCAACTTGAATCGTGTTCCCCGCCCGAATATAGTCCGAGTCGATCACCTGTCCCGCCGGAAGAAGTTCATTCCCCTGAGCGTGAACAACTGGGCTGTGAACCGTAAACTGTAAACTAAGAACTAAAAGAAGAATTGTAACTGAAGTCAGTAGTCTGTAGACTATAGTCCGCACCATAGCCGGATATTATGGGTCTCCCTTGACTTTGTCAAGCATTAGTAAGAAAATAATTAACAAATGCAGGATCGATCCTTTTTGGAATCAGCCGTCCACCCGTTGACCGAAATTAGCGCCCTCCTAAGACGAATCGGTGTCAGCACTATCCGGTGGCTTGCACGGCTCAACCAGCCCTCTCTTCCGTCTTTGGATGGTTGGCAAAGACCGCGCCAAAATACCCAAACAGAGGTATCAGCCGCGCATCCCCAAAAAAAGACCTAGCCCTTCTGTTAAAATAACCTCATGGACCCCAAATACGACCACCTGAAAGTTGAATCCCGCATCTATGACCTGTGGGAAAAAGGCGGCTATTTCACCCCCAAAATTGATAAATCCAAAAAACCATTTTCCGTCATTCTCCCCCTGCCCAACGCCAATGACCCCATGCACATGGGTCACGCCCTGTTTACTGTTGAAGATATCCTTATCCGTTACCACCGCATGAAAGGTGACCCGACTCTTTGGCTCCCCGGTGGCGACCACGCCGGGATAGAAACCCAGTATGTCTTCGAAAAACATCTGGCCAAAGAGGGTAAATCCCGTTTTGACTTCGACCGCGAAACCCTATACCAAATGATCTGGGATTTCGCTAATAAAAACAAAGACTTAAATAAAGACCAAATGAAACGCCTTGGCTTTTCCCTCGATTGGTCCCGCTATCATTATTCTCTCGAGCCAGAAATTGTTGCCATGGTTCTGGAAACCTTCCGTAAACTTTTTCAAGACGGCCTCATCTATCGTGGCGAGCGAATTGTTAATTACTGTACCCATTGCGGCACCGCCTTCTCCGAACTGGAAGTAGACTATGTCAACAAAGACGATTTCCTTTACTTCCTTGATTATGGCCCAATTTCTATCGCCACCACCCGCCCGGAAACTATTTTCGCCGACGTCGCCGTCGCTGTTTCCCCCAAAGATAAAAGATATCAAGAACTCATTGGCCAAAAAGCTGTCATCCCGTTAATAAACATTGAGGTTCCCATTATCACTGCACAGGAAATCCAGACCGACTTTGGCACCGGCGCTCTAAAAGTCACTCCCGGCTACGACCCTGTCGACTTCACCATCGGCCAAAGAAATAATCTTGAAACCATTATTGTCATCGACCGCCAGGGCAAACTTGTCAAAAATCCCCGCGTCCCCGGTGAACTTACCGGGCTAAACGTAAACCAAGCCAGGAAAAAAACTGTCGAACTTTTAAAAGATGCCGGCAAACTCCAAAAAGTTGAACCTCTTACCCATTCTGTCGGAACTTGTTACAAATGTCACCACACTATTGAGCCCATGGTTATCCCCCAATGGTTTGTTAAAATCCAGCCTCTGGTTGAACCTGCCGTTGAGGCTGTCAAAAAAGGGTCTACAAAAATATTTCCCAAAAAACGCTTTGAAAAACTCTATTTTGACTGGCTGGCAAAAATTCACGACTGGAATATTTCCCGCTCAGTTGTCTGGGGACCAAGAATCCCTGTTTGGTACTGTCTTGACTGCAATCCTGAAATCCAGATCACTTTCATCAGTAACGCCGGCCAAAAAGTCACCGGCCACTATGAGGACTTAAAAACAGAGCACTCGATTTCCGAAATAAATAAAGGTCTTCAAAGTCTCATCGCCGAAAAAGATGCCACCTACCAAATCACTAGCGGGACTTGCGGGAAATGCCACGGCAAAAACCTTCTTCAGGAAACCGACACTTTTGACACCTGGTTCCTCTCCGGCCAATGGCCGGTCAACACCCTTAAAAGTCGGGAGGGTGACTTCGAATACTTCTATCCCACTTCTGTTCTCGATACTATGTGGGACATCCTTAATGCCTGGGTCAGCCGGATGATGATGCTTGGTCTCTATCTTACAGGCAAAGTTCCCTTCGAAACCGTTCATCTTCACGCCCGCGTTGTTGATGCCAAAGGCCAAAAAATGAGTAAGTCAATCGGCAATGTCATTAACCCCATCGACATGGTGGAAAAGTACGGTGCCGACGCATTGCGTCTGGCTCTGGTCATCAGCGTTGCCCCTGCCGGTGACATTGTTATCTCTGACAACAAAGTTCGCTCCATGAGAAATTTTGCCAACAAAATCTGGAACATTGGTCGCTTCCTTCTTCTCAATTTCGAACGAAAGGAAATCCCTTGGTATGAACCGGACATGCCTGGACTTACACCCGACGATGTTAAGTTACTTAAGTCTCTTAAGTCACTTATTTCCAAAACCACCAAAAATCTCGATAATTTTCTTTTGGGTCAAGCTTCCGAAGACCTTTACCAATTCATCTGGCATGAGTTTGCTGATAAGTATATCGAGTCTTCCAAAGAGAGAATCCAATCCGGTGACACGGTCGTCCTGTCAGTTCTTCGTCACGTCTATCTGAATTCCCTAAAACTTCTCCATCCCTTCATGCCTTTTGTCACCGAAGAACTTTGGAGTCTCATGCCCAAAAAAAATTCCGACCCCCTCATCATCTCCCGTTGGCCCGCCGAAACATCCTAAGATCCAAAGATAACCGCTAGCCAGCAGAATCCGTTCCCAACCAGCGTAATGATTTTCCGTCATAACACCAATGTGAATACAAAAATTTTCGTCATAATATCTGCGCATAAATAAAGCACAATCCCAATACTTAAAACTCCGAAACAAAATCGTTATTCTTTATTTCGCTTCGAAATTTCCCCAAAAATTCCGTCAGAACAATCCGCCTCAAATTTCATGTGAGATCGTTAACTCCTAGCCTTGCTATTCCTTACCCAATGCTCAATAATTTCTTTATGACCGTTCGCCAAAAAGTCATTCAGGTTTTGAAAACCAGATACTTTTCCGTCCGGATAAAAATTACTTCCTTTACCCTTACCCAACTCCAAAAAATCGGGCAAATATTTGGTTCCTACACCTCCCGGCTTTCTTCCGAACTTCGTATTCTTCTCCCGGTCTTGTTCCTGTCGTTAATCCTTGCCAACTTTATTCTTGGCCGAGACAACTTCGAAACCAACAAACTTCGCATTCTTCAAAATCCGAAAGACTCTATGGCCCGTCTCTCCCTTGCCCAGGATTTTCTGAAAACCAACCAAGTTACCGAGGCAAAATCAGAGCTGGAAACAATTAACCGTCTCCAACCCCAGATCACCGCCAACCTTGAATACCAACTGGTCTGGGAAAAAATCACCAAAACCGAAGCCGCCCCTGGAGAAATAAAAACTCAAATTATTTTCTGGGAAAAGGTTGTCAGTAAGCTGCCGGGCTACCGCGATGCCTACCTGAAGCTTGCCATCCTCAACTGGAGGATAAACAACCTTTTTGCCGCTCAAAGATTCTTGCAGAAATCCCTAGCCATCGATCCCAATAATGAAGTCGCGTCTAAACTCCGGAAGTTGTTCTAAGACCTTACTTTCCCTCCCCTTTTCCTTCTTCTCCGTGCGGTCCGCCTGGTTCTTCGGTTCCTGCAACCGGTCCCGGCTCTGTCCCGGTTGGCGCTGCCGCCGCTTCCGCCGCCGCTGCCGCTTTTGCCGCTTCTTCCGCTTCCAACTCTTTCTTTGTTTCCTCAGAAATTGCCGACACCACCTTCACCACTATTTCTTCCGCCGGAGTCAAAATCTCCACTCCGCTCGGCACCGCCAACTCACCTACCGCCACTTGCTGACCAACCTCAGCCAGCTTGGCTACATCCACCGTCAACTTCTCCGGCAAATCTGCCGGCAAGGCCTCGACTTCAACTTCATTAAGTGTCTGCAGCAAAATCCCGACATTGTTCTGTACCGCCAAAGACTCGCCAGCAAACTCCACTGGTACGCGGGCTTTAATCTTCTCAGTCAGCTTGACCGCATGAAACTCCACGTGTAATGGCAATCTGGTAACCGGGTGAATCTGAACATTTGCCACCAGGGTATGTTGCGAAGAACTTCCGTATTTCAACTCCACCAACCCTGTTTCCCCCACCTTGCTATAAATCTTTAAAAACTCCGGCGTTTTGACCGTTAAGGCCACCGACTTTATGTCTTTTCCAAAAAGGCTCACCGTCAACAGCCCTTCTTTACGAAGCTTTTTGACTTTCTTACCGGTAATTTCCCGGATTTGTGCGTCTAAGACAATTGCTTTCATATGTATCTATCTACCCTCAATCCTCTACTCCTATTCTCTATCTCCCATAATCTACTGTCTCTTAAAGTTAATATTAATAACCCTGTCTTTTGTTAACTCCGTATTGTACACAAGCTTTTGGGGAAGAGCAAGAATCGAAAAATCCCTACTAAGCGGCTCACCTCCCCAAACCGGCTTCAAAAAAGATGGGTAATCCAAAGAAAAATCCAGGACGTCACCCGCCGTCCCCGGCTGCTTTAAGAAAACCATCCGGAAATTCTGGGAAGTCCTCGAAAAATCCAGTTTATAAAGTGGCCGGTAAGTAAATTTCACCACTCGTTCTCCGCCCACC
Organism: uncultured Gammaproteobacteria bacterium; assembly: GCA_964603445.1. Classification (GTDB taxonomy): domain Bacteria; phylum Patescibacteriota; class Microgenomatia; order JAMCZE01; family JAMCZE01; genus CAZRUW01. Next base: position 10,334 of record CAZRUW010000009.1, read on the forward strand.
GGAATCTCGACATAAACCCCAAAAGAAGTAAACGCCGGTCCTACCACCGTCTTCTCTGTCAGCGCCTGTTCCGTGTTCTGAAATACCAAAAACTGGTCAGCCGCAACCCCCTTCAAAACGTCAGCCGTCAAAACCCCGGAAACCGTCGCCGTCTTCCCATCCCCCAAATCCACGCTTTCCGGTCTTGAACCCAAAGGCACCAAAAAACGCAGGTAATTTTTGTAAATTCCCCCCGGCCAGCTGGCGTTCGGCGATTCGTTTCGGTATCCCACAACAACTGTCGTCAACAACCCCCCACCCTTATCTATTACCGTATCCACCCGTACCGTTCTTTTGACAAAATAATTCGCCTTATTAGCTCCAAAATTCGCCTCCACCAGCATAAAACAATTGTTTTTTTGCCCTTTGCAACCTGGCGGCACGATCGATCCGCTCCAATCATTTTCAGCCATCACCTTCTGGGCTACCGCCGAATTGAAATAGACCAGAACATCTTTTTGAATCACAGCTTCTTGGATTGCCTGACCCAAAGCTATCCAGTCCAGATCTTTCTCTACTGTCAACTTCGAAAAAATCCCCTGGGCCACCTGGGACAAAAACTGTGGTTTCTGGTCCGAACCCGGGAAAAAATTAATTTCCGAGGCGTACTCCGCCTTCTCAAAAAAGTTCTCCCGGGTAACCGTCGTCTGTGAATCTCCCAACAAAATTGGTCCGGTTGCTCCCAACACTTTCTGGATTGCTCCCAAATCCAAACCCACCACCCCGTCAACCACCACTCCGGTCTCTTTTTCCAAAAACCATTCCAGTCTCCTGGCCGTCAGTGGCCAATCGGCCGCCCAATTAGCATCCCGCATAAACCAAGAAGGCTGGCCTAAATAATGCAATATCTCGTCCGGGGGTTGAATCTGGCCCCGGAGCTGCCCGTCAGCCGAGTAAACGTCATAAATTTTAAACCCGGACATTTTGCCAAAGTCAAAATTTACCAAGGCATACGAACCAATAAACCCGCCGGTCGGCCGCAGCTCCGCGCTGTTCTGTAAGACCACCAAATAGGTTTTTCTTTTGCCTTCGCCCGGAATTATCTCTTCCGAAACTGCCAGCAAATCTTTCAGCTGGTTAATCTCCGTCCTTGCCCCGGCCACTTGCTCCCGATAATCCTTCACCCTTTGCGGCGGCAACCCCAAGAAACTCAACATGTTAACCAGCCTTGGCGTCAACAGATCGTCCAATTGCCCTTCAATTAGTCCCAAATCCTGGTCAATCAGATCCAGCTCCAAGCTGGTTTCGGCTGCCAGGACAGACACTCTCTTTGTCCCGGAACCCGACACCACTTCCCGGATTAAATCCTGGGCCTTGGGAAGCAAAACTCCCGCCCGCGAAACCGCGTCCGTGGCTCTCTCACCAACTGACAACATGTTGAAATAACGCTGTGTAAACTCCTGCCCGCCCAAGACCGGCCAAATCATCGCCACCGCCCCCAATGTCGCCCTCGCCGAGGAAAAATAGGAATGCGCCCTATCAGCACTGTCCTCTGCTCTTTGAATCTGGTTCTGCTTTAACGCTTCCGCCGCCCGGCCGACGAAAGACCATCCGGCCGCTGTCGCCATCCCTAACCAAAAAAACGGGCTCAACAGTAACACCGTCAAAACAACAATAATTAAGTTCGCTGCCAATTTTCGATCAACCCAACGCCTTCTCCGCTGCGAGAGATTCGCCATCACCTCATTAATGGATTTTTTCCTCTTCCCCAAAAAAGAATCCGCTCCTGCTCCGGTCATCTCTGAATTTTTTCCCACAATCAAAAGTTCCCAATTTTCCCTTTGGGTTTCACCCGAAGAAAAAGCCAGCGTTAAAATCCTTTTCGCCGTATCCCTTAACCTAGTAGTGTTAGTCCCAATCCCTCCCTTGATCTTCACCACAAAAAAATTTTCCTTGGCCAACCCGTCAACAGTCAAATCCCGTTCCCGTTCTTCACAATTTTCCAAAACCAACATCATTTTTCCTCCGGCCTCTTTTACCGCCTGAACTGTCCCCCAAAACTGTTCCTTTATTGCCTCAAAATCGTCTTTCTCGGAAACGAAGAAAAAAATGTAAGCCGGTTTCTCCCAAACAGGCAAGGCCGCTGTCGGACCCGATAGGGAAGTCACCCTCAAACGCTCTTTAAGCAAAAGCCCCCGCAGCGTTTCCCCCAAGGCGGCGCCATGGAAAATTACTGCCAAAAGATTCTTCGTTACTGTTTCCGTCCGTACCATCCCCGAAGTTGTTTCCATACCTGAATTGTAAATGCCGCCGCCTGAAAAACAAGGTGGGGGAGTCAACTCAGTAAAAACTCTTTAGCCCCATAAATTCCGGTCCAGGGTTTCGTTCACCAGCCGGTCCGCCACCCGGTTTTGCTCCCGGGGAATATAGGAATAGCTCACTTCAGCGGGGGAGAGCTCTTGCTCCAAGTCCCTCACCTTCAAAAGCAACTCCCGCAGTTTTCCGTCCTTCACTTTAAACAATCCGTTCAACTGATTCACCACCAAGTTTGAATCCAGGAAAAACTCTACCCGGCTTAAGTCCCTTAAATCACTTAAGCTCCTTAAGTAACTTAATGCTTCCACCACCGCTGTATACTCCGCCACGTTATTCGTCGCGACCCCTAAATACTTGCCCCGGGCAAACTTCTTTCTGAGCCTGTCGAAGGGTTTCCCGCGTTTTTCCCGCAAATTTCCCGATTCCTCAAATACGACAAACCCTGCGGCCGCCGGCCCCGGATTTCCTCTCGCCCCGCCATCAGTAAAAACTCTCAAAACCATAAGCAGAATCCGTGTTAATCCGTAATTAATCCGTGGAATCTAATTCCTCAAAAATTTTACCCTTCTTTTGTATAAGCTCCCTAACTACCGCGGGAATATCCCCGAAGGAGGGGAGTACCCCAAGCTCTCTCTTAATATACCCCAGGCTCATAACCACAATTAAACCTTCGGTAATAAAGGTTATCAAAGCCGCCGCCTGAAAAGAGAAACGGGGAATAAACACCAAATTCAGCCCCACGTTCACGACCAAGGCTACTAAAGCGATGACCAGAGAATACCACTGCTTTCCCAAAGCTATTATTGTGTAACCGTTGAGGTGGTTAAAATAGGAAACTATCAAAGCCAACGACAAAAGCCGCAGCGCCGATACCGCCCCGGTGTAACTACTCCCTCCCAATATCCTTACCCCCAGAGGCGCTAACAAAAATGTCGTCAGGGCCGCCCCCATTCCCAAGAAAAACAGCACCACGTAGGATTTTCGGAAAAAAACTCTCAGCCGTTCCCTGTCAAACTGGGCTAAATTCGAAATGATCGGCAAAATTGAATTGGCAAAAAACGCTCCCCCCAAAACCACCACCTCAAAAATCCGGTACGCCAAGCCATAATCCGCCACCGCGTCTGCCCCCTTAAAATAGGAGAGAATCACCGTATCCACCCGGTTATAGATTGTAAATACAACCAAAATTGCTCCCATCGGCAGGGCTTCCCAGATCAGGAACTTTGTCCCGGGTCTAATGAAAGACAGTTTAAGAGGCAGCAAGCGATAGCCTAACCGCGCCGCCACCCCGGCCGCCAAAAAGTCGCCCACCAAAAACGACAGGACAATTTCCGGCAAGCCCGCCCCGATTCTTATCAACACTAAAAGCAATCCAATTGTCAACCCGTTAGCCGCTACCTCCGAGATCGCCCAATCCTGCATCACCAGCTTCGTCTGAAAAATTATCTGAAAAGAGGTCTTAAGGGATAAGGCTAAAAGATACAAAGAGGCAATCGTGGTCACCAATTTTGTCTCTCCGTCATACCCTGACAGGTTAATTGCCAAAACCGCTATCGCCGCCGCCATCAAAGCTAAGACCAACCTGATTACCAGCACGTTCCCGATAATCTCATGAGCCTCCTGGGTATTCTTGCTGGCCTCCCGAACAGTAATTAGTGTCAAACCCCAATCGGCAAGTGTTCCAAAAAGGGTTACAAAAACCAGAGAAAAAGTGTAGACCCCGTATTCTTTATGGCTCAGGTAATGCGTCAACAAAAAGGTAATCGCCACCCCCAACGTCGTCGAAGCCATTTTCCCCGCTATCTGCACCACCGTATTCCAGGCAATCCTGCGCGACAAAGAATCCATTAACCTATTATATCCGTATCCGTGTAATCTGTAACTAATTCGTGTAATCTCGTTTCTCCACCAAAAACCCCGATAGCCATCGGGGTCAGGTATACTTAGTTTTTCTAAATACATTTACATCGCCGCCCCGTCATCAACCGGCCAACCCAACGCTGCCACTACTTCCTCCGCTGAGTTCCAACTCATCCCGGCATGAGCCGCCATTTTTTCCTTAGCCTCTTCCATCAAAGCCGGATCCACATCCTTCCATCCCTCACAAGCTTCCATAACTTGCTCTGTTGTCACCGGGTAAGTGACGTGGTTTTTCAAGTGATCCACGGCAACCTTTACTTTATCATCCATCATTGTCAATCACCCCCTCCCGTTTTCCGTTTTTCCATCCTAACCAATGTCAGGGCTATCGTCAAGGACAGAAGCAATTGCCCTTGTTGCAAAGTCAAAAAATAGTGGTCTGTCAAGCCCAAAACCAAAATCGAGAGCAGAGGAACCGATCGTTTCTTCCATGCCCACCAACCTAATAGCCCCCAGGCCAGAAGCCCCCAGATTCCAATTTCCGCCATGGCCAGCAAATAGATATTATGGGTCGGCTGGAACGCCAGCGCATAATTGGAAATTGGGATTCGGAATTTGGAAATTGCCACATACAGCGGGGCAGTTCCTAAACCTGTTCCTATAAGCGGGGAGTGGACAAACTCGCTGACGGCTGCGCTGTCCAGTTGCAGCCGGGCTACTATTGTTTCCGTTTCCGTGCCCAGCGCCCAAAACCTGGGTGCCGCCGCTGCCAGTCCCAAAAGAAGCACTACCACCAGCCAAATTTTCTGTCTAACTAACCACAAAGTCACTAATATTCCCACAATTATTGCTTCCCTTGACATTGAGAGAAAGAGCGTCATATAGCCCAAAAACAGTACAAAACTTTCTCCAAAAACTAGTGCGGTTAATTTGCGGTAATTATGCAGGAAATGAGCTAAAATAAAAGGCAGAACCACTGCCAGAAACCCTCCCAACACGTTCGGGTGAGAAAACGTCCCGTAGGGTCTCAGCACCAAACTGCCATTAATAAAAGCGTTCGCAATTCCTGGCGTTCCGGAGTTGAAAGTTCGTTCACCCAGCCAATACCACAGACCGCCGATTGAGGACTGGTTCAAAAACTGCCAAATTGCCAAAAAGGACTCGTAGAAAACAGGGACCAATAGGATTTTATAGGAATAACACAGTAATTGGGCATTTTGGACTATCCACCAAACAAGAAACCCCATTTCCGCCACCTTCAGCCACTGGTAAAGGGAAACGGCAGGGGAGAGAGAAAAATAAACATTAAATAAGGCATAAAAGAGAAAGAAGAAAATAGCAAACACTAAAGAAATGGACTTAAAATCCTTTCTTCTCTCTTCTCCTTTATCTCTTCTGTTTGTCCCGGTAAATTTCTCCCCCGCCCATAAAATGAAAAGTCCCAAAATCAGAAAGTCTGTCAGGTATAAAGTGGGGGAGAAGTAGTCCACCCTAATGCCGTTAATAACTGCCCAGCCGGGCCAAAAATGCCAACCCAACTGGCTCGGCAGCAAAACTAACAGAACAGTAAAAACGTATCTCCGAAGTTTTTGAATCTTTTCTCGCCCCACGTCCAAATACTACAACAAAACCGGTCCAATTTTTTCTGAGTAATAGGATGCGTAATCCCTACGAAGGCCGTCTGCAAGAGGAGTAAATGTTATGCCTAATTTTTTGATTTTCTTGTTGCTCACCACCAAATTCTCATTGGAAAAAGGAAACTCCTCTTCTCTGAACCTTACTCCATCAGCTTCAAGATTAAACCTGACTCGCGCTTTCTTGCCAAGAACCTCCGCCATCACCCTGACTAAACCCACCAAGGTAATATATTCGTCCCCGGCAACATTGAAAGCCCCCTGAATATTTTTTTCCACCAATAAGATAATCGCTTTTGCCACCTCGTCGGCAAACACAAACTGGTTCAAGGCTTGTCCATTTCCGGGAATAATTATTGGCTTGCTATTTCTAATTCTCGAGTAGATAAAATTCTCTCGGTCACAATAGTTCTTTGGCCCAAGGACGTAAACAGGACGAATTGTGGCATATTTTATCCTACTTTTACCCAAAACCTCCTCGCACTCTACTTTACCTTTGTTATATTCGCCCCAAGCCGGCCAAATACCAATAGGCGAGTCCTCAGTTAAAGGAAACACTTCCGATTGCTTATAAGCCGCTGCCGTCCCGAAGTTCAGAAAAAAATCAAACTTCAATCCCCGCAAAGCCGTTTCCGTTTGCTTGCCCTTGTAGGCGCACATGTCCACAACTGCATCAAACTTTTCCCTTAGCCCGAACCCTTCGTCCCTATCGCCCCGGACAAACTTCACCTCCCCCGGATATTCAGTTGTCATATTTCCGCGGTTAAAAACCGTTACGTTATGTCTGTGCTTAAGAAGAAGCCCAACAAGCAGGGGACCAACAAATCTGGAACCACCAATAACCAAAACTTTCATTGAAGCTCGCTCAGGTTTTTGGTTTAATAACTACTCTTCTTAGGTTTCCTTCACCTTCGGAAACTGTCTCCACATCCGGTCTGTCTTGCAAAGCTAAATGAATAATCCTTCTCTCAATCGGGGGAAGATAGGGAAGAACTAAAGGCTGTCCCGTCGCCACCACCTGGGCTGCGTAGGACTCGGCCATCATCCGTAGCTGCTGCTCCCGCCTGGCCCGGTAGTCACCAACCTCCACTACCACCCGAACCCATTGCCCCAGCTTTCGATAAACCGCCAGTCCCAAAATCAACTGAAAAGACGACAGTGTTTCTCCATGAAACCCAATCAACAATCCCGATTCTTCCGTCTCCACTTTAACTTGGTACACCTCGTCCACCAACTCCACCCCCACTGCTGCCGGAATCTCCAATTTTTCCAACAATTCCTCCGCACAGGCCTTTACCAATCCCGAAGCATCAGTTGCTTTAGCTTTCACCGCTTTCTCCCCAGTTGACTTTTTCGTTCTTGGCATATTCAAATAACTAATGACTAATGACTAGTGACTTTAATTTTATCACGTACGACTCAAACGGTCCAAAACCAGCAATTCGCACCTGTTGCACAATCGCTAAAAGGCTGCCAACCGCCCAGTACAAAGCCAGTCCCGATGGCCACTGGGTCCCTAAAAAAAGAAACATTAACGGAAACATCCACATCATCGAGGATTGCGCTTCCGCAAAGTCCGCCATAAACCCTTTATCTTTCTTCTCTTCCGGCTTACCCTCTATTTTGGAAGAAGGTTTACCCGCCGAAGCATTTGCGGAGGCGGGAATCATCAATTTTGTCTGAATATACTGAGTCGCCGCGGCAATGATCACTAAAATCCCCGGCACTGCAAACGGAATCCCGGGAACCATATATTTGTCCGGCCTGGCCATGTCCCAAATCAAAAAGCCGGTATTCACATGCATAGCCAAAATTTTGTTCATTGCTCCCAGAAGACCGAACAAAACCACTATCTGGACCAAAGACGGCAAACACCCCGCCGCCGGATTCACCCCGTGTTCCTTAAAAAGAGCCATCTGAGCTGCCGCCATAGCCTGCTGGTCACCTTTGTGCTTTTCTTTTAAAGCCGTCAGGTGTGGCTGGAGCTCAGCCATCTTTTTCCCATAATGCACCTGCTGCTTAATGAAGGGGTAAAAAATAATTCTGGTCAAAACTGCTACTTCGACAATAGCCACTCCCAAACTATGGAAGCCAATCGTGTTATAGATAAAAAGAATAATGTCTAAAAAAAGATCCCCCATATAAACAAAATAAAAATAAAAGAGAAGAGAGAAGAAAGATCTAGAAAGGAAAGAATCTTTTACTCTTTAATACTATTCTATTTCCTTCTTATTTCTTATTTTTTATTTCGCTCGGCAATGGGTCAAACCCTCCCTTGTTCCATGGATTACACCTTACTATCCGTTTAAGGCCTAACCACAATCCAACAATTGTACCATACCGCCCGACAGCCTGATAGGTGTATTCACTGCACCTTGGAGTAAACCGGCAAGCCCGGTCCGTCAGAAACAAAAGCTTCAGTATCCCCGTATCAAAAGACAGATACTTTTGATAGAAACGGACAGACCACAACACAAACCGCTTCATAGTTACTACAAAAGTCTCGCCCTTTTCAAAATCACCTCTAACTCTTTTTGTAAATCTTCCTGACGAACTGTCACCGCTTTCTGTTTTGCCAAAAAAACCAGCTCAACATTTTTTCCCAAGCGGGGGAGAAAGAAAGCTGCCGCCCGTGACAATTTCCTTTTCACTTCATGACGCCTTGTTGACCGCCGGTCAATTTTCTTACTTACCACAAAAGCTACTTTAGCCTCTCCCTCGTTCCCGTAAACCAGAACCAAACCGAAACTGGCCGAGTCATAAATCTTTCCCTCCCTGCGTATTCTGGGAAATTCCGTCTTTAAAGAAATGAGGTTCTTTCTTGGAAGCACAAAACGAAATTTTGAAGATGGAAACCTTTGAGATTCTAGATCTTGAACTTTTGAAAACTCGACTTCTTGATCAAAGAATCAAAACATCAAAGCATCAAGTTCAAGAATTCAAGAACATCCAGCTTCAGGAAATCTAAACCGTAATTTTCTTTCGTCCTTTAAGACCTCTCCTCTTCAAAACCTTCCTCCCTCCGAAAGTCTTAACCCGGGCCCGATAACCGTGCTTTCTGGCTCTCTTCAGCTTCTTTGGCTGATAAACCCTTTTCGGCATGAGCCTATTATCTCAAATCCCGACAATTTAACAATACCACAATTTAACCGTCGTTTTTTGTCCCTTGAATTTCTGTGGATAAGTCTTATTATCTGGCTTAACTATGCCCCAAGACGAAAGACTTTCTTCTCTTTGGAAAACTGTCCTTGGCGAATTGGAAATCGACCTCGGTAAAAATAACTTTGGTCTCTATTTTCGCAACAGCCAATTACTCTCTCTGGATAATAACACCGCCCGAATCGGCTTTCTCAACGATGTTGTTGCCAAACAAGTCGACCAAAGATACTATTCCTTAATCCAAACCGCCCTGGGTAAAATCACAAAAATTGACCGATTAAGTCTTGTCTTTGAAATCCTCCCCAAACCCCCCATGCCCGAAACCGCCGAACTGGGACCATTATTTGAAACGCCAAAAATCGATAAGGAGAGTGTTGCCGCTGCTATTAAGCGCGTCGGTCTACGCAGCGATTACATCTTGGAAGAATTTTGTGTTTCTACCAGTAATCAATTGGCCTTTGCCGCCGCCCAAGCCGTCATTCAAAAACCTGGTAAAAATTACAACCCCTTGTTCCTTTGGGGTGGCGTCGGTGTCGGCAAGACTCATCTCATGCAAGCTATCGGCCACGAACTGCTGCGAGTCAACCCCGCCGCCAAAATCGTTTATGCCTCTGCCGAAACTTTCACTAACGAGATTATTGCCGGCATTCGCCGGCAAAATACCGCCGATTTTAAAGAAAAATACCGCTCTGCTGAAGCTCTGCTAATTGACGATATTCAATTCCTCTCCGGTAAAGACACAGCTCAGGAAGAATTTTTCCACACCTTTAACGCGATCCAACAACGCGAGGGTCAAATCATCATGACTTCTGATCGCAAACCGGCAGACATCAAAGACCTTGCTGATCGCCTCCGCAGCCGTTTTGAAGGGGGACTCGTCGCTGATATTTCCACCCCTGACTCCGAATTAAAAACTGCTGTCTGCATACTAAAAGCCAGAAAACGAGGCATAGAATTATCCACAAACATTGCTTCGTTTATTGCAAGTAATGTGGATAATATTCGCTCTCTCGATGGAGCCGTCCAACTTCTCGCTTCGAAAATCGCTTCTGCGCCCACCGAGGTTGACATGGAATTCGTTGCCCAAACCTTAAATTTTTCCCTCGACCACACTTCCAGCCAACCTTCTACCCGTCTCGACAGTCGCCAAATTCTCAACGAGATTTGCTCCTATTACACCATCCCCATGAAACTCATTAAAAGCCACGTGCGCGACCGCTCTATCGCCCGGCCACGGCAAATCCTCATGTACCTGCTGAAAAATTATACTTCGATGACTCTTGAAGAAATTGCTGCTTTTTTAGGAGGCCGCGACCACTCCACCATTATTCACGGCATAAAAAACATCGAAAATTTAATTACTACAGATTCCGGAATTCAAAAAGAAGTTTCTCAACTTCACCAAAGACTTAGTCTCTCCTAAGAGGATAAATCCTTCATCAAATTTGCTTGTTTTGTGAATAAGTTTATAAGTCGAGAGTTTTATCCACATATCCACTCTTATCAACACTTATCAACAAAAGTTATCAACATCTCTTTGAAAGAATTATCCACAACGAAAATTCCCCGAAATTGTCAGTCTTCAAAACCCACTTACTATTTACATCCACTTACACTTCTCCCACTACTACTACTACTGTATATTACTTACTTCTTCGCCAATTGAAAAAAACCAAACAAACAGTTAATATGTGGCTAAATCTATGCCGTCTGTGCAAGTCGAAATTCTCCAGGAAAATCTCAACCACTCTCTCTCCGTCATCAACCGGGTGATTGCCAGTCGTCCGCAAATTCCTATCCTTGCCAATATCTTAATTGAAGCCAAAGAAGGCAAACTCTTTCTGACTGCTTCCAATCTGGAAACCTCCGTTGTTGTCGAAAGCGGGGCCAAAATTGTTACCGAAGGCGAATTTACTGTTCCCGGCCGGACTCTCTCGGAAATTATCAGCTCTCTCCCGGCTGATAAAATACTTTTAGAAGTCGTAGAAGGCTCCCTGCTGGTCAAGGCCGGCAGTTTCCACGCCCGTGTCAATGGTGTCAGCGCTGCTGAATACCCCCGGTTGTCAGAGAAAGCTACCCTCGATGAGGGCAACTACTGGGAAATTGATAAAAAGGAACTCCTTAAGGGTTTGACCAAGACTCTTTTTTCTGCCGCCGGCGATGAGAGCAGGGCTGTTTTAACCGGAGTTCTTTTTAAATCCCAAGAAAAGGGTTTAACTCTGGTTTCCGCCGACGGCTTCCGTCTTTCTGTTGTTAGTCTCGATAAAGTCACTTCCAGCAAAAAAGAGCCATCGCTCTCTTTAATTCTTCCCTCCCGGTCACTTTCCGAAGTGGTGCGGATTCTCTCTGACCAAGCTTCGGATAAAGATAGTCAAACTATCAAAATTTTTATCTCTTCCACTGAAAATCAGGTTTATTTCGATTTGGCAAATATAAAAATTTTCTCGCGCTTAATCGCCGGAAATTTCCCCGATTATGAGAAGATAATTCCCTCAAAATCAAGTCTTAAGGTTACTGCATCCGCTGAAGAATTATCAAAAGCCGTGCGTCTTGCTTCCATTTTTGCCCGGGACAGCGCCAACATTGTTAAATTCAAAGTTAAAGACTTGAAACTCAAGATCAGTGCTAATGCCGCTCAGGTCGGCGAAAACGAAAGCGAAATCAATGTTACCTTGGAAGGAGAGGACCAGGAAGAGGAATTTACCATTGCTTTCAACTATCGCTACCTTTTGGATTTTTTAGCTGTTGGTAATGGGGAAGTGGTGATGGAATTTTCCGGAGCCGTCGCTTCCGGAGTCTTTCGTTTTTCTGCCTCACCCAACTTTCTTCATCTCATCATGCCGGTGCGCCTTCAAAACTAACCTCTGTTTCCCCATTGGTTTGCTGAATTTGTTCTGTTGGTAGAACCGGTTGATCCTGCTCCTTGGCTTTTCTTTCTTGCTCGACCGGATTAGTTGTTACCAGGGTATGTTCTTCCGGAGAAGAAACCACCCGCATGGCCACATGGGAAAGACCGGCGAAAAAGAGACCTTCTCCAATGTTAGCTGACAACAACAAACTCTTTTCTCCGTCAGACAGGTAAAATACTTCGCCCAGTTTGTCGATTGCCGCCGGTGACTGTTTCATCAGAATCTGAATACTGCTGTTGGTTACAATCGTCTTTCCCAAGTCTGTCGACAGGAAATCTTCAATATCCTGGGTAATTGTCGTCAGTCCCAGATAATACTTCCTGGACCGCTTGGCAAAGCCCCACAAAAACTCTGCTGACGACTGGTTCTTCATTAAATACCAGGCCTCATCAACAATGAGAATTCTCTTTTTCAAATCCCTTTTAATGGAATTCCAGACAAAATCCACAATGATAAAAATCGCCAGACTGCGCAGCTGGTCTTCCAAATTTTTGAAAGAAAAGACGGTAAAGTTATTATGCAACTTAACGTTGCTTCTTTGGTTAAAAATTGTCCCGAAGCTTCCCTTGACGAATTTTTCCAACCGGAGGGCCAGATTTTTGGCCGCCTCCGTTTCCATCCCGACCAGAACTTTATACAAATCTTCGAGGATCGGCGGCTCGTTTTTGTGAGTTGCCGGATCATAAGTAATTCCTTTCTGTTTGTAAGTCAGCTCCAAAGCATTGTTTAAAATGGCGTCTTCTTCCGCTGTTGTTTCTCCAACCATGATCTTAAGAAGCCGGAAAAGGGAAAAACCGATTTTATACTGCAGATCGTTTTCCTGCGGGTCATCATTGGTTCCCGCCAGATCAAAGGGATTAATGTGGGTGTCGCTGCTGAAGGAGAATGACAAATAATCTCCCCCCACACTGGCGCAGAGATCCCGGTATTCTTCTTCCGGGTCAATGATGATTACTGCCGCTCCGAACATGAGTGACCGCAATGCTTCCAGTTTGACCAGGTAACTTTTCCCGCTTCCGGACTTTCCCAGGACCACTTCGTTGGCATTTTCCAAACTGAACCGGTCAAAAATAATCAGTGACTCATTATGTTCATTCAGGCCGTATAAAATTCCTTCATTGGCTGTCAGTTCTGAGGAGGTAAACGGAAAGGTTGTTGCCAGAGAGGTGGTATCCATGTTCCGGGTGATCAGAAGTTGGTCAACGCACAACGGTTGGGTAGTTTTGAAACCGTCTTCCATTTGCAGCGTAGCCTTTTTAGCCACTAACAACAGCGAAGCCAGTGTTGACTGGATTTCTTTGCTGATGTTGTCCAGTCCTTCCTTCGTGGCTGCTGAAATAGTCAGGTAAAGTCCAAACTGAAAAAATCGTTCCGCTCCCTTGGCCAGCTCCTCCTGAAGAGCCAAAGCATCGTCCAGAGCCACCTGCACCGAAGGGTCAATCACCCGGCCGCGCTTAATATCACTTTCAATCGTCGCTTCCATCTCGGCAATTTTTCGCTTCAGATTGGAAAGAATGTCTTTCGATTCCACCGGGTAAATAAACATGGCAATATCCACCGAGGAGTCAAAATTAATGATGGGGGAAAGCCAATTGGCCGCCACAAATCTGGGGTAGCCGGCAATAAACAAAGTTTGATAAAACGTACCCCCTACTTTAATATTGTCAAAATCCACTTCAATTGCTTCCGGGGCAATCAAATCCCGAACCGAGGATGCGACACCGTTATTATTAACTGCTTTCTGCTGATCTTCTGAAGGCACCGGAATATTGTTCTTTTGCGGAAAGGTCGGTGTTGCTTTCAGGCTCAGAGCCGCCGGGAAGTCCGACTTTTGGCCGTTCCCAAGACTGCTGGCCACCTTTGCTGCCGGGGTTGTTTTGTTAAAAAAAGGCAGGTTCATACTTCTTAAATTTGTTCAAAAGTTGCTTGCGCCTGGTCGCTCTCTTTCATCATTTCCTTTCCCGCGTTGTAAATTTCATAGAAAAGTTCAATTAGCTCCGCGCTGGTCAGTTGCCTTGCCTGCAAACCCAGACGCCCCAGTTGGCGAATAATATGGTCTCTTTTGGGCAATAAGGCTACGCTGGCTCTTTCAATAATTACCTCTGCCGGCAAAGGCAAACCTTTCTTGTTCTTTTTCCCCAGTCCCGTAATTGATCCGGCTGCCGTATCCACACCCAACTCCAGGGAGCTGAAAGGGATCACGACATAGAATTTTTTGTCCAAAACGTTGTTTTCTTTAACCGTCTCCGCGATAAAGCGGCGATAAACGGCAATCTGATTTTTCAAAAGGGGATTGGTCTGTTTCTTTTCTTCCGTTTCCAAAAGCGACAGGTAGTGGGTAATGTCCTTTTTTTGGCTTCGCACTAAAATTTGGACTGTAAAGTTGAGAGAATTAATCAGTCCGGCATAGGCAAAAATAATTGCCTCCTGCTCCCTTTCGGATAAAAGACCAAAATTAACCGCCGAGATACGGACAATAAGCGCTACCGACCCGTCTTTTAAAATGACCAGATCATCGCGAATGTCGGCAACTTCCAAATGTTCCTGGGTGCTGCCCCGGATGGCAATTTTAGCTGTTTCCATAGGTGAACCTGTGCCTACTTCGTCTTTTCCTCCACGTACTTTCCTTTGATTTCTAAGGGAGCGATTACCTGCCCGGTTAATGTCAGCTCATAGACGTTAAACTTGTAACTGGGTCTTTCAAACTCCAGGTAATAAGTTCCGTTTTCCAGAGGAGTGCTGACAATAAACTGTCCTATCCGGTTTGTTTTAAGGGCCCGCACTGAATTTCCGGCCTTGTCTTTAATAATTAATATCACCCCGTCCATCGGGGCTCCCCGTGTATCAGTGACCGCTCCGTTAATTATGTTGGGAACGTCCGTCAAAGAAATTGTCGGCGCCGGTTTTACTGGCATATCCACCACCCGCATTTGCCCGGTCGCTCCTAGAGCCCAGGGGGGTTCTGGAGAAGGAGCCGCCGCTTTTGGCTCTTGCCCGGCTTTTTGACTAATGTCTTGTTGTAATCTCGTTATTGCCCCGGCCAGATTGTCCTTTTCCTTGTTTAAAGCCTCCAATTGTGTTTCCAAAACTGTCTTTTCCGACCCGGAGAAAGACGCAATTTTTCCCCGGATCCCGTCAATTTGCAAAAGAAGCTCGTTGTTTTCTTTGATCAGTTGGTGCAGTTGGTCGTCCTCCGGCGACAACGGCGTGTTTTTCTTTTCCCGCATTTCCGCCAATTTGTCGACCGTGATAATATTGGCCGTGTTCTGGGCGGCGTATGTTTCTGTCTTCACTTCCTGTTTTTTTTCTTCCAACTTTTGTCTTTCGGAAGCCAGTTCTGCCAACTTTTGCTCCCGTAATTTTTGCAGCTCCTCAATGGAAAGTGGTGGCGGACCGGATGGCGCCGGAGCCTCCATTTTTTCCTCCGGTTCGGAAGTTGTCTTGTCTTGCTCTGTTTCCTCCCTTTTTTCCGGCGGCGTGTTACTGCTTTCTTCTTTCTTATCTTTTATTTCTTCTCTTTTGTATGGCCAGGTTTGTAGCCCCGGACCGGTATCCGTTCCTGTCTGTGAAACCCCTTTCGGCAAAACCTGGGGAGCAGGGGAGACAATCGCTGCGCCCGAAGTGTCTTTCTTCCAAACGTAGTAGGTTGGTCGGTAAATGGCTTTAAAAAAGTTGGCGATCCACACATCCAAGGGTCGCTCTTCAATGGGCAAAAAGGCCAAGGCCACTCCCATAAGTCCTGACAGGAACACCAGAGGCCATTTGATTAAAGGATACCAGCCGGAAATCAAAAACATGTAGGCGACGATTGCTCCCGCTGCCAATTCCCCAAATTGTTTGAGCGTCATGTCCCCGACCAGTTTGAATTCAAAACCGGTGATGTCCTGAGGCACAGCGTGTTGCTCCATATAACCCACTTATTTATACTGAGGTCATCGTAACAACCTAGGTGTGGAAAACAAGGGGGGAGAGATTTTCACAGGGAACCTATCTCTTGACAATTCAATAATGATGTAATAGAGTTACATCATGAATGCCCTTATTCGAACTCAAATATCTCTCTCTCCTGATCAAAAACAGCAAGCCGGGAAAATTGCTTCTTGGCAAAACGTCAGCCTGTCCGAACTAATTAGGCAGGCACTGAGTTCCTATCTAAAAACTCAGGAACAAAAACGTTCCGAGAGAAAAGCTCTGGCAGAAAGGCTTGCCGGCGCTTGGAAAAACAGTCCAAACTGGAAGAATGTTGACGCCGTCAAATATCAGCGGCAAATTAGAAGAGAAAAAGGAATTTAAATGGACTCTCTCCCTGACACGAATGTCCTTATAAATTACTTTGAAGGAAAAGAGCCGGACAGAAGCTTCGTCGTCGACCTAATAACCGAGGATAGGTTGTCAATTTCACCCATTACTGTTGCCGAACTCAGACCTAATCAAACCAAAGAGGAGAAAGAACAACTCACTGAACTAGTTATCAATAGCCA
The DNA here is from genome assembly GCA_964603445.1 of uncultured Gammaproteobacteria bacterium. Taxonomy (GTDB): domain Bacteria; phylum Patescibacteriota; class Microgenomatia; order JAMCZE01; family JAMCZE01; genus CAZRUW01. The sequence goes on from CAZRUW010000009.1 coordinate 26,672, forward strand.
CATATTTCCAGTCGATGTTGAAATTGCTCTTCAAGCGGGAACTTACCGCCAAGAATTTTCCCGGAAAACCAAAAAAGTTTACCTTATCGACTGCCTAATTGCCGCCACTTGTAAAGTCCACAATTTAACTTTAGTGACAAATAATCTTCAGGATTATCCCATGAAAGACATCAAAATCCTCAAACCTTCTTGACGCTCTTCGTAGTAAACTAGGGTAAATGCAGCAAACAGTTATCACTACAGGGGACAAATATTTCGAAATTGATAGCCTCGCCAGCATTCTTGCCTATGCTGATCTTCTAAAACTCCAAGGCAAAGAAACCGTCTCTGTCATTCGTGGGCCTAAAATTCACAACATCACAGACATAATTCTCTCTTGGAATCTGGATTATGTTGCTGACTACACATCTAAGCCCAACGACCTCTTCGTTATTATGGACATTTCAGACCCAAACTCCATCTCTCTAATAGTCAATAAAAGTCGGATAATTGCCCTTTACGACCATCATTTTGGCTTCGAAAAATACTGGCAGGAAAAAATTGGCGTCAACGCCCACATCGAGAAAGTTGGCGCCTGCGCCACCTTGGTTTGGGAAGAATACGAAAAGGCTAAACTGGCAGATAAAATCAGCCCTCTCAATGCCAATCTTTTGTACACGGCTATCATCTCCAACACCTTAAACTTTCAGGCTTCTGTAACCAGCAAAAGGGACAGGGAATCCTTTAAAAGACTGAAAAAGCACATAAATCTTCCTTCCAACTGGATTGAAACCTATTTTCGGGATCAAGAAAAGGTAGTCTTTGCTAATCCCGAGGCCGCTATAAAAGGGGACACTAAGATAATTTCTTATCCCAACCTTCCATTCGAACTGGTTATTGGTCAATTGGAACTGTGGGACAGCCGCAACTTTATTAAAGGCCATCTCCCCGCTGTGGAGAGGGGACTGGCAAGTTTTGGCAATCCCCATTGGTTTTTAACCTCTCCCAGCATCTCCGAAGGTAAAAACTATTTCTATACCACTAATCAGGAAGTAAAAAATCTGCTAGAAAAAGTTTTAGAGATAAAATTTATTGACAACCTGGGTCAAACAGACAAGTTAATCTTACGAAAGGAAATTCTTAAAAAGTTGTTGGACTACCACCCATAAATTGAAAAATATTTCCCCCGGACAATTTCCCCCAAGATTGCTTTAACTACCGGAATTGTGTTGTCCGGAAGCTTGTTTATAATCGGCTCGCAGAAAACTCCTGGCTCTCAGCCCGGAGATGAATCCGCTTAGGGTTCATTCCCCGCGGCTTTGCCGCGAGAGAGTAAAATCAAATGAGTGAGTATTTACATTCACAAGGCGCACAATGTTTCAGTACTCTTGTATAGCTAATGAAAAACAAAATGTCACCTTTTTGCTAAGCTGAATGGGTGATAAAAATTGACCTGTCCGGGGAAGAAAAGCAAATTCTTCACCACCACTTCAAAACTACTCCTCTAATCCTCATCAGGCTCAAATCCCAAGCTATCTTGATGAAAAACAAAGATATCAGCACTGTTGATATTGCCGATGTTCTGGGGAGAGACGAGAGGAGTGTTAAAAGGTGGCTGTCTGACTTTAGGAAAAGGCGGCTCTCTAGCATCTTCACCGGTCACAAAGGAAATGGAAATGCGTCAAAGCTAACTAAGGCTCAACGAGAAGAAATAGGGACGGTGCTATCGCACAAACCATCGGAATTTGGCATTCCTAAAGAGTTTTGGGACGTGCCTAAACTGAAAGACTATGTCCTGGCTAATTTTGGAGTAATTTACGAATCAGACCGAAGTTATCACTTTCTCCTAGAATTTGGCAACCTATCTTTTAAGGTGCCTGATAAATTTCGAGTGGAAAGAAATGAGACCCTGATAAAAGCACGCATGAAAGAAGTCTATCAGGAAATAGAGCCATACCTTTCTGATTCCAATTGGGAAGTGTTTTGCTCTGATGAAACCAGGCTAATGTTTCAGGCGGTAATTAGACGTGCCTGGCTACAGAAAGGAGCAAAAACTGTTGTTAAAGTGGAAAACAAAGATGAGCACCAAAACTACTTGGGGTTCTTAAACCAAAAGACCTTTAAGTGTCACGTACTGCCCATTGCCTACGGAAGGGCAAAGGAGATAGTCAAAGCCACTACCAAATTTCTCAAACTCTATCCGGGTAAAAGGATTGTCATTGTCTGGGATAACGCCACTCACCACAAAGGTAAACTGTTTATCAAGGCTCTCCAAAGGGGGGGACCTCTCCAAAGAGTGCACCTAATTGCACTTCCCCCGTATGCTCCTGATGTTAATCCAATAGAGCATATCTGGGATTTTGCCAAGGACAAACTGGCCAATCACCAGGACCAAGATTTTGGAGTTACCAGGAAGAAATTTATGAGACTAACCAACAATCAGATTTTCCACTACCAATTGTGACATTTTGTTTTGCGGTTACAATA
>CAZRUW010000010.1:0-19602 GCA_964603445.1 uncultured Gammaproteobacteria bacterium
TAGACTAGTTGCGAATTAGCCCCTTTGGGTGTTACTCTTAAGGTATATGAATATTTTATCTGCCCTACGTTCTGAGAGAACCGCTAAAGCTCTCATTGGTTTAACTCCTGCGGAGTTCTGGAACCTGGTACCTCTTTTTGAGGCTAATTTCTGGGAACAAAGGGTCGTCAACCTTCCCAAGAGGAAACGAAAAGTAGGTGGGGGAAGAAAGGGCCTTCTCCCCACTCCCGCAGACAAACTGTTTGCAGCTCTTTTTTACCTCAAATGTTACCCCACTTTTGACGTCTTTGGTTTAGTGTTTAACTTTGAAAGGAGTAGGTCGTGCCGTAACGTTCACTTACTCCTGCCGGTGTTAGAAAAAACCCTAGGGAGGCAATTAGTCTTGCCTCAAAGGCAAATTCACTCCATGCAGGAGTTTTACGATCTTTGCCCTGACCTTAAAGACATCTTTATCGATGGTACCGATAGACGGGTTCAAAGACCTAAAAATCCTAAAAGACAAAATAGACTCTACTCAGGCAAGAGAAAAACTACCACCAGGAAAAACATCGTGGTAACGGATCAGAACAGAAAAGTTTTGTTTTTGTCTCCCACAAAATCAGGCAGACGTCATGACAAAAGATTACTGGATAAAATAGGTGTGGAAAATATTCCTTCTGAAGTAACTGCCTGGATAGACACAGGCTTTATGGGATTACAAAAAACTCACCCTAATGTCCAGATGCCTGCCAGAGGAACGAAAAAGAAACCGCTGACTCAGGGTGAGAGGGAAAACAATCGCCTGATTAGTCACTTTAGAGTCAAAGTGGAGCATGCCATTGGCGGAATAAAGAGACTCAGGGCAGTAACCGATGTTTATCGTAACCATAAACCCAACTTTGATGATAAACTCATGCTTCTTTCAACTGGAATTTGGAATTATCACCTGCAAACGGCTCCTGTCCTAACTTCGGAATGAAAATATTCCCAAATTAGCCTTAACCTGGCCAAAAAGTTTAGTAATTGGCAACTAGTCCACTCAAGAATTACATGGTCTTCGAGTAAAAGCGATTGACCACATGGTCGACGAAATTGGTGTGGTGAGTGTTTCAGGAGGAAATTTGACAGAAATTTCCAAATTTTGCGGGAAGTTTGATTTCTGGTTCGGTAGAAATTATTGTCTTGTTTGTTTCTTCGGGGGAGAAGTGTTGAGGCTCTGCTCTATCAACGGTTAATTTGTTTGCTTCTATCATTTGAATAAAATCATCCAAAGTAAAATATTGGTAAAGTTGCTCTGACTCACTTTTCCAGTAAGTCTCATTCAAATATCTGGCTTTTGTGAGAAAGGCTGCAAGTGAACCGACTGTCGTTGAAACGGCTTTCCCCTCATATCTCCTTATGACAATTCTTGTTGCTTTATATTTTTCCGCAAAAATTTCAAACATTTGGCGTTGCGATTCTTCTTGAAAATTTACAATGATCTGTTTATCACTCTCGTCAGGTTTCAATCCGTCAAAGACTACAATTGACCCGCCAGGATTTAGGAGTCCAGTAATTCGAGAAAAAACCGGGTAAACTAAACTTTTATTCTTTTCAAATCCATTTCCGTCAATAACTTCATGAAGTACATTTGAAAGGATAACAATATCATATTGCGCTACCAACGGAAGCGGCCCTTTTAAGTCAGCAGAAGTGTAAGTTATATCAGGATACTTTCCAGCTCCAATTTCCATCACCTCTTCATCTTGATCCACACCAGTTAATCTAAGCCGGTTCCTGTGATCTAATCCAACTTCGTGTGCAATCCTATTAAGCATCGCCCCACTAAAACAACCAACATCTAATACTCTGACTATTTCTTGAGCAGCCAATTTTTGTTTAATTAAATCAGCAGAAGTAGAAATAACGATATTTTTGCTTTCTCCACGATCAAGGCGTGCGGTTAAATAGCGGAAATACTCTGCTCTGGCACCAAGTTTAGAAGTCACGGTCTATCCCGCCCTCTTTCAATCAGAGTTAAGAGAGATGGTCCATCGCCATAGAAGCAATAAGGATTTTCTAAATCTGGCCTGATCTGCCGAAGTCTTTCGAGTTCAAAGTTCGGCCCAGGGCACCTTTTCTTAAATTCCTTGCAGTTTGCACAGAAATTTTCCAATCGCCGTGATTGGTCTCTGAATTTTTCGAGAATTGGGTTTGACTGCCAAACTTCATAAATGTTGTCGGTTCGGACATTCCCAGCACGGTAACCTTGATCCACATACGGCATATAGCCACCAGCATAAATGTCTCCGTTATGAATAATGTTGAACCGGGTGCTCCCATCGGGGGGTCCAACTCTAAGGCCGAATTTATCGTATTCTCCACCCCTGGACGAATTTCTAATTGTGGCCTCCTCGAAATGAAGAATTCTCAGTCGTGGGTGACGATCTCTGGCTTGATCAGCTCTTTGTGACATTTCATAAAACTCTTCAAAGCTGGCAGCTTCTGATTGCAAATCCTGTCCTCGTCCAACAAACCTGGTTATAAAAAAATTAATTTCCTCAACCCCATGATCTGCTGCTAGGTCCGCCATGTAATCTAGGTCGTCAAGAGAGGACTTTCTAATAAGAGTGTTAATTCGCAATCGAACACCCAGTTCTTGCATACGTTCCAGACTCCTGAGTGTTCTATCAAAAGTATTTTTTCCGCGGTGCTTTTCGTGATTTTCTTTTCGTCCATCTATACTTATTGTTACCTGCTCGATTCTGAGCTGGGCAAATTTGTCGGGGACTTCGGGATCAGAATAAATCCCATTTGTGTTGCAAGACACAGAAAATCCTAATTCTTTGGCTCTCTTTAAGACATCGAACCAATCATCTCGCCTCGTTAATTCACCTCCTGTAAATCTGAGGTCCAACACATTTGCTTCTTTCAGACCATCCATCGCCTGCATCATCTCCTCAGTGCAGAGTTCGAAAGGCCTCTTTTTACCAGAATCGTTAAAGCAATAGATACAGTGGAGATTGCAGGCCAAAGTAGTTTCCCAGTAGATTCGGATTGGAGAATAAACAATATCCTGTCTAAAATCTGTTCTTTTTGCTGGACGATAGGCAAAATCTTCCTCTGTAATCCCCTTGGCAACTTTGATCTGATTCCATTCCTCTTTTAGAACAAATTCGTGCCTTAATGTTCGCCTATCGTATAAAGTGTAGCCGAAAGGCTCATCACGTAGGATATAGGGCTTTCGTAGTTCAGTGTCGTTTTCCGGAGTAAACATGATCGAACTATATCAAAGCCTCCTTTTAAATGCAAAGAATCAAAATCTAATAGAAATGAAGAGTACTCCTGAAGTTGGAACAGTTTAACTGGCGAAGACAAAATTGAAGGGAGATAATTGGTTCTGGGTACGGATTTTGTCGGTCCATTCACCCCAAGCTTTTGTGGCTTGTTCTTACGCCACATTGTAAAGTAAACTTGTTAGCTTATATGCAATCAAGAAAAGGAGAAATTGTTTTCGCGTTGTTTCACCATGTTAAGCAAGCTCAGGATTTCTTAGTGGATAATCCTGGTTTAAGCCCAGCCGAACTTGCTGCTAAGAAGGTAGGATTGCTGGCAAGGGACTCTTCTTTTCCACGGTTAAAAGACGGGTACAGAAGACAGTCCAGGAAGAGGGCCTGGCGGCTAGTTTTCGCTTCTTTACTGGATGATAAAATAAGGCCGGTTTCCGATGACTTTAGAGTAGCTGATGGATTTATACGTCGAAATACTCAAGTTGATCCAGTTTGTCACGCCTGCGAGCATGTGATGCGTGGTGGAGGTTGTAAGCTGGATAACTGATGAATTTCAGCTTTTGAGGGCTTTTTGGAGAGCAAGAAGGGGTAAGAGGGCGCATTTGATTCTGCTGGGGGTGAGTTTTACTTTGAGAATTTTCACCAGATCCTTTTCGGTCAATTTTGAGATTTCCTCCGGGCTTTTCGCCACCAGTTTCTCGGACAAGATAGAGGCACCGGCGATGGCAACGGCGCAACCGTCGGTTTCGTGAGAGATGGCCGTTATTTTTCCGTTGACTACATTTATGTAGACTGTGGTTCTGTCGCCGCAGGAGGTATTCAATTCTTCCGCTTTGGCCAAGAATTTCGGAAGTTTTCCCCGGTTTCGGGGATTTTTGTAATGATCCAAAATAAGAGGAGAATACAAGCTCATGACCGGAAAGTTTTAATCAGATCTTTGACTGCCTTAATAAAAACATCAACTTCTGCTTCGGTGTTGTAAAAAGCCAGGCTGGCTCTGACTGTTGCCGGCATTTCCAGCCGTTCATGGAGCGGGCCGGCGCAGTGCTGTCCCGCCCTGACAGCGACTGCGTATTCGTCACTTAGGAACTGGGCGACGTCGTGGGGGTGAATGTTTTTGACGGTAAAACTGACAGCGGGAACGCGGTCTTTGGTGTTGTCCGGTCCGTAAAGAGTGATTTCCGGTATGTTACTTAGGTCCTTTATTAACTTGCCCGTGATAGTCCGTTCATGTTTAAGAATACTGTCATACCCGATTGATTGGACATAATCCACGGCGCTTCCCAGGCCGATGACATCAGCGACGCTGGGTGTTCCGGCCTCAAATTTTTCCGGGGCCGGGGCAAAGCTCACGGTGTCCAGTGTTACCGAGGTGATCATTCCCCCGCCGAAGAGAAAAGGGGCCAAATTACTGATGATTTCTTCACGGCCCCACAACACTCCCGCTCCCATCGGGCCAAACATCTTGTGGCCGGAGAAAGCGTAGAAATCACAGCCTAGCTGCCGGACGTCGACCTGCCCATGGGGAATAAACTGGGCCCCGTCCACTACTGTTAGCGCAAGATTAGCGGAATTTCGAGTTTGGGAGACAATTTCACTTATGGGATTAATTGTTCCTAAAACATTGGAGGCGTGGGCCAGAGCCACAAGTTTTGTTTTTTTGGTGAGCGCCTCTTGGATACTTTTGAGCTTGAAGCTGTCGTCAATGTCCAAAACTTTCAGTTTGGCCCCGTTTTCGACCGCCAGCTGGCGCCAGGGCAGGAAATTTGAGTGATGTTCCATGACGGAAGTGATGATTTCGTCACCGGGATTAATGTTAAGCCGGCCCCAGGCGTAAGCTACGAGATTCAGGGCTTCGGTCGTGTTGCGGACAAAAATTATTTCTCTTTCGCTTCGGGCGTTAATAAATCGGGCCACTTTTTTCCTGGTTTCTTCGTACAATCCGGTGGCCTCTTCGGCCAGTTGGTGGATTCCCCGGTGGATGTTGGCATTATGGTTTTCATAGAAGTTTTGAATGGAGGAAATTACCCGACGGGGTTTTTGAGAGGTGGCGGCGTTGTCAAAATAGACGAGAGGTTTGCCGTTGACTTTTTTGGACAGTATCGGGAAATCCTGGCGGACACGTCCAACATTCATGCCAGGTGATTTTAGCACTTTTGACACATGGTAAAATAGTTTTCTTATGCACAGTTGCGATGCCTTAGTGATTACCTGCATTGATTTTCGGATTCAAAAGGTCATTGAGAAGTGGCTCAAAGAGGTTTTGGGTGAAGGAAATTATGACCGGGTGGCCCTGGCCGGCGGAGTTTTTGATTTCTACAGCATTCTTTCCCAGGTGGAGATTTCAGACAGGCTCCATGAGATTCGCAAAGTCATTTTGATGAACCATGAGGATTGCGGGGCGTATGGCAAAGAAGGGACCAGGGAAAGGCACGAGGCGGATTTAGCAAAGGCAGAGAGAAAGATTGAGGCGTTGTTTCCCCACCTGGAGGTGGAGACCTATTTTGTAAGTCTTGATGGCAAGATTGAAGAGACCTCCAGGACCAATCCCCGGGGTTTCAAACAGAACTAGTTTTCCCCCTTTTGAATTACGGCCGGATCTGGTAATATAGGATATTAAGCAAGGAAAGATTAAGAACTGGGAATTCGGAGATTTGTTTGTTGGAGAGAAGCTTCTTTTTGAGGACTTTCTTCCATCCTTTAATTCCAGTTGGACATTTTTTTATGCACATTTCTTTGGCGGCAGAGACGCTGTTTTATCTTGGTAAATTTCCGGTGACCAACGCGATTTTGACCTCTTGGCTGGTGACTGGGGTTTTAATCCTCGTGGCTTTTTTGGTGGGCAAAACTTTCAAAAAGCATCCGTCAGGAGTCCAACAGCTCTTAGAAATGGTTTACGCGGAAATTGAAAGTTTGGCGGTGGGGATTGCCGGTGAGAAAGGGAAAAAATACACCCCGTTGGCCGTGACTCTTTTTCTGTATATTCTCCTGTCCAACTGGCTGGGGCTGGTGCCGGGCGTCGGTTCGGTGGGACTGGAAATTAAAGAACACGGAGAGGCGTTTTTTGTGCCTTTTATCCGCAGCGCCACGGCCGATTTAAACACGACGTTGGCTTTAGCCCTGGTTAGCGTAGTGGTAGCCCAGGTTTTGGGCCTGAGATCTTCCGGAATTCGCGGGCATTTGAAGCATTTTATTAACCCTTTGGAGATTATTTCCGAGTTTTCGAAGATTTTATCCTTTTCTTTTCGGCTTTTCGGAAACGTTTTTGCCGGCGAAGTCCTTTTGGGGGCGGCAGCCAGTATTTTTATTCTGGTGAGCGGAGCCAACAATGCCTGGTTTGGCATCCCCGGAGGAATAATCCAGATTCCTTTTGTGGCGCTGGAAATTTTGGTGGGGCTTATTCAGGCTTTCATTTTTTCGGCTTTGACGCTGGTTTTTATCAGTGTTTTTACCTTTGAACACGAATCTTTGGGAAAGGAGGCGCATTAATATGGATTTGACCCAGTTGGCAAAAGCCCTGGCCATCGGCCTGGGGGCAATCGGTCCGGGGATCGGGATTGGACTTATCGGCGCGAAGGCGGTGGAGGCTATCGGCAGGAACCCTGAAGCGGCAAGCCAAATTCGGACCATGATGATTTTGGCCATTGGTTTTTGTGAAGCCGTGGTTATTTACGCTTTGGTTATTTCTTTGGTTTTGAAATAGATGGAGGCCTTAGGGATTAATCCGGTTCTTTTGTTGGCCCAGCTGGTGAGCTTTGGGGTGCTTCTTTTGGTTCTTAACAAATTTCTTTATAAAAAGATTCAAAAAAGTTTGACAGACCGGCGGGAGGCGATAAAAGACATTTCCAAACAGAGGGAAAACATTAATAAGCAACTTGAGGAGCTGGAGGAGGAACGAAAGAACATTATTCGGGAGGGACAGGCAGAAAGAAGCAAACTGTTGTCTGAGTCCCGGGAGCAAGTTTTGGAGATGCGGCGGGAAATTCTGGCCGAGTCGGATTCGCAAGCTCGGAAAATCGTGGCGGAGGCGGCAGTCCAGATTAACGAAGAGACGTTGAAAGCGGAAGCGGAAATCAGGCAAAAGGCGGTGGAGTTGGCGGCAATGTTGGCACAAAAAGTCCTGGCGGATCAGGGAAAAAGGAAAACGGTCCAAAAGCGGCAATTTGACCAGAGTTTGAAAGAATTTAAAAAAATAGTTTCTTGATTTTTGTGAGCAGGAGCACCGACACCAAGGCAATCGCTGATGGGTTTATTAATTATTTGACCCGCCAGGGTAAAAGTGATTTGTTGGCGGAGGTGATTTCGCAGCTGTCAAAGAGCGCCGCCGCAGGTAACAAAGTAACAGTAGAGAGTTTTGAGGCACTTTCGACGGCTCAAAAAAAGAAGGTGGAAATTTTGCTGCATCGGAAATTCGGCAAAAACTATCCGGTGGAGTTTAAAACAAACGGGGGAATTCTTGGGGGTTTAAAAATATCTTTGGGCGATCGGGTTTTGGATTTGACTTTAAAGGGTAAGTTGGAGAGAGTGGTTAATTCTCTTTTCGCCGATTTAGGATGAAACAGAAACAAATTGTTTTGGATATTGAAAAGGAAGTGGAGTTGCTGCAAAGCCTTGAATTGAAACCAACTTTTCGGCTTTTCGGGAAGGTTTCGGCGGTTAGTGACGGGGTGGTTTTGGCCAGCGGCCTGTCGGAGGGAATGGTCGGGGAATTGGTCCGGTTTCAAAGCGGCGTGTTCGGGGTGATTTTGAATTTACAGGAGACAGAGGTAGGAATTATTGTCCTGGGGGAATTTTCCAAGATTCGGCAGGGTGACGAAATTGAAGCTACCGGAAAGGTTTTACAAGTTCGGGGCTCCTTTAGTTTTCTGGGGAGAGTGGTTGACCCCTTGGGGAAGCCGCTGGACGGCCGCGGGAAAGTTCCCATATTGGCCGGCGATTTGGAAATGCCAGTTGAGAGAGTAGCGGCGGGGATCGTGGAACGGCAGGACGTCCGGGTTCCTTTGCAAACGGGAATAAAAACGATTGACGCTTTAATTCCCATTGGCCGGGGACAACGGGAGCTGATTATCGGGGACCGGGGGATCGGAAAGTCCGCCATAGCCATTGACGCCATCATTAATCAATCGAGGATAAACGCCAAATTGAAAAAAGGAGAAAAGAGGGTCCTGTCAATTTACGTGGCCATCGGGCAGAAGCAGTCGAAAATTGCCCAGGTGGCGGCGAAACTTGCTGAACTGTCGGCCGTCAAGGATACCATTGTGGTGGCCACAAGCGCGTCCGATGCCGCCAGTTTGCAATATTTAGCGCCTTTCTGCGCCATGGCGATGGCGGAATATTTTATGAGTAAAGGGGAGGATGTTTTGATTGTTTTTGATGATCTTTCAAAACACGCCTGGGCCTACCGGGAATTGTCCCTTCTTTTGCGCCGGCCATCGGGCCGCGAAGCCTATCCCGGAGATATTTTCTATTTGCACAGCCGTTTATTGGAGCGGGCCGCCAGGATGAGTGAGGAAAACGGCGGGGGGTCAATCACTGCTCTGCCTATTATTGAAACCCAGGCGGGAGACATTTCCGCTTATATTCCCACTAATGTTATCTCCATTACCGACGGCCAGATATATTTGGAATCGGAGCTTTTTTATTCCGGAGTCCGGCCGGCCGTTTCCGTCGGGCTTTCCGTTTCCCGGGTTGGGGGGGATGCCCAAACCAAAGCGATGAAGCAGGTGGCGGGAACGCTGAAGCTGGATTTGGCCCAGTTTCGGGAACTGGCGGCTTTCGCCCAATTCGGGTCTGATTTGGATGAGACGACCCAGAAAAGAATCAGACGCGGGACCAAAATTACCAAAGTTTTAAACCAGAAGCAGTACACTCCCCTTCCCCTGGCGGACCAGTTAGCCGGTATTTGGGCGGCCGTTAATGGCTATTTGGATGATGTGGCTGACGAGCGGATTGCAGATTTTCTCGATCAGTTCCTGACGGCGCTTAGAAAAGCGGATCTTTTGACAGCTATTAATGACGGCCTGAAGATCAGTGACGAGACCCAAAAGAAAATGGAAAGTGAAGTTTTGAAGTTAAAAAAAAGATTTTCCCTGTAGGTTTTATGCCCAGTTTACGACAAACCAAACGCCGGATTAAGACAGCCAAAAATATCAGCCAGGTGACAAAGGCCATGGAAATGGTGTCGGCGGTGAAGATGCGCCGGGTGCAGGCAGCGGCCGTTTCCGGCAGACCATACATTTTTGAATTGGAGAAAATGATTCGGGTTTTGGCCGGTCAACAGAATTTGGAGGAAAGACCGGCTTTTCTTTTGCTGCCGAAAATAATTTCGAAGGTGACAGTCCTGGTAATCGGGCCACAAAAAGGGCTTTGCGGGGCCTTAATTACGAATTTGGGGAGGGCGTTGGTGAAGTTTTTGGACGCGGCCAAAAAAGGGGAAGATTTGTCGAAGTTTATTTTTTTTGAGGAACTGGTGAATTTTTCAACAAAAGAGAACAAGAACCCGGTTATTTCGTTTGTCACTTTCGAAAGAAAGGCGGAGGGCATGGTTAGAAGATTAAACAGCCCGATTCTGGCGAGTTTTAATTTGGCAAACAAAAGTCCCCGACTCTTTGATGTCCGGCCAATGGCCGACTTTCTTCTGAGTCTTTTCGATCAGGGGGAAACGGATTTGATTTTGGTGGCCTACAGCCATTTTGTCAGCACGGTTACCCAGAAAGCGGTTATTCGCCCCTTTTTGCCCATTTTTCCTGAAACTTTAGGGGAGGCTAATGTTTCCGGGCAGTTTCTCTTTGAACCGTCGGCAAAAGAGGTTTTAGACGGTCTTCTTTTGCGTTTCGCGGAGGCGGTTTTGTACCAGATTGTCATGGAGAGCTTGGCGGCGGAACACAGCGCCAGAATGATGGCAATGAAAAATGCCCACGAGAACGCGGACCAGATTATTGCCGATTTAACGCTTTTTTACAATAAGGCCAGACAGGAGGCAATTACGACGGAACTTCTCACAATATCAAGCGGTTATGAAGAGAGTAGATAACAAAAAAGACTTACCGAAGGGGAAAATCGTCCAGATTGTTGGTCCGGTGGTGGACGTGAGTTTTTCTGGCTTTACGCCGGAAATTTATACGGCTCTTCTGGTGGAAGAGCGGGTTTTGGAAGTGGCCCAGATTTTAGAGGCGGGCTTGGTTCGGGCGGTGGCTCTGGGACCAACTGAAGGTCTCAAAAGGGGAACTGATGTTTTGACGACGGGCCGGCCGATTTCGGTCCCGGTTGGCGAACAGACTTTGGGAAGAGTTTTTAATGTTCTGGGTCAGGTCATAGACAAGAAGGAGCCAATTGAAAATTCAATGACGGCTCCGATTCACCGGATCTCTCCCCCTTTTACGGAACAAACTACCGGGGTGGAGATTTTGGAAACCGGGATTAAGGTTATTGACCTTATTGCCCCCTTTTCCAAAGGAGGAAAAATTGCCGCTTTCGGCGGCGCCGGCACGGGCAAAACCGTCATTATCATGGAACTTATTCGAAATATTGCCAAAAAGCACCGGGGTCATTCGGTTTTTGCCGGGGTGGGAGAAAGAACACGGGAAGGGACGCAGCTTTACCGGGAACTTTCGGAAGGAGGGGTTTTGGACAAGACTGTTTTGGTTTTCGGACAAATGAACGAACCGCCGGGCGCCAGGCTTCGGGTGGCGCTTTCGGCTTTAACCATGGCCGAGTATTTCCGGGACGAAAAACGGGAGGATGTCCTTCTTTTTATTGACAATATGTTTCGTTTTGCCCAGGCTGGTTCGGAAGTTTCGGCTTTGTTGGGACGGATTCCTTCGGCGGTGGGTTACCAGCCGACGTTGGCAGCGGAGATGGGAGCCTTGCAGGAAAGAATCACTTCGACAAGGAAGGGGTCAATTACCTCGATTCAGGCGGTTTATGTCCCGGCGGATGATTACACTGACCCGGCGCCGGTGGCGACCTTTGCCCACCTGGACAGCACTATTTCTCTGGAGCGGGCTTTGGCCGAGCAGGCACTTTATCCCGCTGTCGATCCGTTGAGTTCGACATCACGGGTGCTTGATCCCAACGTTGTCGGGCAGAAACACTATGATGCGGCCCGGGAGGTTCAGAAAATTTTGCAACGGTACAGGGACCTGCAGGATATTATTGCCATTTTAGGGGTGGATGAGCTGTCACTGGAGGACAAGCTGGTGGTGGCGCGGGCCCGGAAAACCCAGCGGTTTTTAACCCAGCCGATGTTTGTGGCGGAGGCGTTTACAGGACGGCCGGGAGCCTATGTTTCCCGCACGCAAACTATCGAGGGTTTTGAAAAAATTATTGCCGGCGAGCTTGATGAAATTTCCGAGGAGCATTTTTATATGAAAGGCTCGATTGACCAGGTGTTAGAAAGTTCTAAAAAGAAATGATGAGTCTTTCGGTCATATCTTCGGAAAAGGTGGTTTTAGAAACGCAGTGTGAAGCGGTGACAGTTCCCACCACTTCGGGAATAATTACCATTCTCCCCCACCATACCGGTTTGTATTCCCTTATTTCTCCCGGGGATGTGATTTTGAAAAATAAATCCGGGGATCGGGAAACTTTGATTGTCAACGGAGGATTTATCAGTGTTTTTGACAACCGGGTGGTTCTCCTGACGGATTTTGGCATCAGACTGGAGGATATTGACGAGAGTATAATTGCCCAGGCAAAAGAGAGGGCGGAGAAGGCCATGGAAGACCGGACTAGCGAGGAGAATTTCGCGGCGGCCCAGGCAGAACTTTTTAAGGCTCTTTTGCAGCTTAAAGCGGTCCAAAGGCACCAGCCAAAACGCTAGAAGTTCGTAAGTAATTCTTCAATCCCTCTCTCTTTGATATAATTCAGAAGACAAGCGCCTATAGCTCAACGGATAAGATTCTGACGAATCTTGCGCGCGGTGCTCGCTGGCGCTGCGCTCCGGGCTAAGAGCATTTTGCCTTTGTAGCTCAATGGACAGAGCACTGGTCTTCGAAACCAGTGATGGAGGTTCGATTCCTCTCGAAGGCGCAGAATAGTTTCCGGCGGAAACTTTCTGCGTAAACGCATTCATGGTTTTCTTGGGAAACTTTCTGCGTAAACACAGTATGTGGTATTTGTATATTGCAAGGTGTCGAGATGACACTTTGTATACTGGAATTACAACAGATCCGAAGCGCAGGGAGAAGGAGCATAATAATAATGATATGTTAGGGGCAAAGTCGTTAAAAGGTAAAAGACCTGTTAATTTGGTTTATGTTGAACCATTCAATTTGCAAAATGACGCAAGGAAACGGGAAGTTGAAATCAAGGGTTGGAAAAGAAAATATAAATTGAAATTAGTTGCAGAAAGTAACGATTTTACCCGAAAATATTTCGGGGAGCGCACTTACGTTTGATATGGCCTGGTAGCTCAATTGGCAGAGCAATTCGCTCTTAACGAATAGGTTCAGGGTTCGAGACCCTGCCAGGTCACAATAATAGATGTGCGCCCTCTTAAGGAGTAGGTTCAGGGTTCAATCCCCTGGTGGCTCACAGATAGAGATTTTGTCTCTTTGTACCCGTCATTTAGCTTGAAGATACAAGCTAAGTTTGGTGTTCCATACTTTAATTCGTCATAGGTTGGGGTTTCCTCAAAGATAAGTCCGAACATTGCCGCATTTTGATGGGGATTGTCGCTTCCCATCAATAATTCCTTGAGATGTTCCATGTAATATTTAGTGTAGGCAAGCAAAACCTGGGCACTTATCTGCTCCTCCTCTTTTTTCCCCCTAAAATTAATCAAGTTTGTTTTCTCTATTTCTAACTTTGTTATATCTGATTCCAATAATTTGATTGTTGTTGGGAGCTCGACTGCTTTTACCTTTTCCTTTATTCCATAAATTTCGTGCTCAATCTCAATCAGCCTCTGATTGGAACTGACAGTATCGTTTGAGGCGTTCTTCTCCCTCTTGTCCCATTCCTCCGTGAATTTTCCCCAAAAGTCTCTTATAAATTGGTCTGTAAACTCCACCTTATCCGTAAAATTATTAATTGTCGTATTAAACTCGCCTTGAGGGATTCGGAAATAGTGACCCCGGTTGCAATGGTAGGCCGGATGATATTTACCGGATTTCCCCCGGGAAGCACTACCCAAGAGAGGATTTCGACAGAAGGGACAAGTCACATAACGCTTGTAGGGATAATTCGGATTGTTTTTATTTTTCCTCACCCGCCATGCCGGCACAGTCCCTTTGTAAATCAAAACTTCGTTTCCATCCTCCATAATCACCACTTTACCATGATTTGCCTTGTTAAATGTCTCTATTGTCACCAGACCCTCAAATTTCTCTTTTATCGGTTTTCCTTCCGTCCAAGATTCTGTGTTCACGCCGGCATAAATTGGGTTCTGAACATACTTTTGGAACTGCTTGACAGTCAGTTTTATTGCTCCCTTCCTCCCGATAATTCTAGTCTTATCTTGGCTGTCATGGACTTTTCTTACTCTGGACCGGTATCCCAGATTGTTAATTTGCTCGACAATCTGCAAATCTGACAAATTCTCCTGACAGCGCAACTCAAACATTCTGATAAACCAGGGCGCTTCTACCTCATGTGGAGCAAGCACAACTCTCATGCCGTGGGCGGTTTCTACCTTAATGTTTTTATAACCCGGCGGCGCGGGCCGCACCCGATAGCCCAAGCGGACATATCGTATTTCAGCACTTATGAGCCTTGTCAGAATATCACGAACCTCGCCCTTGGCCCGTTCAGCCTCTAATAATTCGGAAATCCAAGTTGGACTAAATTCTGACCAGGGGTATTTAACTCCCAGATGGGATAGGGTATTAACTGATTGCGTCCCAATAAGACCATAGACATCCACCAGCTGAACTCCGTATCGGGTAAATTGAGCTTTAAGTTGACCGTAAACGGTTGCCCCAGCCCGTGTCCCCCGGTCAATGCTTTTAATGAAGGCATACTTGATTTTATGTTTGGGGTCTTTGCAGTATTCTAGGGCCTTTAAGATCGGTTGAACATCAAATTCACCGCTTGCTGATTCTGAATAATCAAAAAACTTTACAAACTCTATTTTGCAATTCAATATGCCTGAAAGTTGTTCGGCCCGCCGTCTAATTTGAATCTCTTGGTCTTCTTTGCTATCACCCTGGAGCCCCTGTTTAGTAGAAGAAACCCGCTTAAATCCAATCGCACTATGTGTCTCAATCTGGTGTTCCATGTCTGTTTCCATATTCTAATTTAGAATATGCGCCTTATCTGTAAATTTCAAGTGGCCGTTTTTGTAATCCTCAAGAATCCTATCAATCATCAGATTAGCTAGCATTCTCATTCGGTCATCAGTGGACAATTTTCCACCAGGCACATCCCGAGACATTACGAGGTCAACAAAATCTGACCAGATAACTTTGTCCCAATTCGACAGAACAGAGCCTCTAAGGTGAAGTAGAGAGGCCCTGACCACATAACCCGACGCCGTCGGGATAAAAATGGACTCTGCCATTGAAAACAGTAAATTTAGACCTACCTGGCCAGGTTTATCTTGGATCATTAGTTTTCATTTAATATAGTAAAATCTTTTCGTAGTCCCAGCCATTTTGCGCCACACTGACAAAGCACGTCTTCGCCTACAACCCTCAAAAGCGATCTGTTATGATCACACGAATTTTGACCATTACTTGAGAGCGTGTCTTGTCGAGGCGCAAAACGGAGAATATCTTGAAAGTCTACATTTGTTTCCTCAAATCGCAGCTTCGGCAATTGAAAGTTAAGTCTGATTTCTGTTTTTTTTGCCCCATGACGAAAGTCGGAAAGAATTAACTCTGCAAGCTGCTGGTAATCCGAGTTCTTGTAGTCCTGATATGGTCTCCAAAGCAAAAATACACCCCCAGATACTTGGCTCAAAGCACCACCGCCGCCGTAAAGATCAGCCGTCGTCGGTTTCATGTTAATGGTTATACTCTCCTCAAAAATCTTTTCTGGGTTAGGCCCTTGTAATGATCCGTTAGACGTTTTTTTGGTGCTGAGCATAGACCTTATTCCCTCTGGGGTTTCGCTAAACACAAGTGATTTGTGTGTATGCAAAACAATAAAAAGAATAATTCCGTGAGTCTTCGCAAAGCTGATAAGCCAATCCAGGATTCGGTTAATCTCCTGCCACCCCTCCACCTTGTGGGCAAGATTGCCGAAGGTTGTTAAATTATCAATAACACAAGCTTTTACTCCGCGGTCAACCCAATCCTCTAAGAGCCTTTCTAATTTTTCAATGGACAGACCATCGTTATCAACAACTTCTTCCTTGGTGGAGCGGAACAGTTTTTCTCTGACTTCTTGAGCTAACCTCCGCTGGATCTTTTCATCTTCTTCAACCTGGCAAAGGAGTAGGTTATTATGAATTGCCGCCAATCGGGAAATAAAATCTCCGAACGACAGTTCCGTATCCAAATAACCGACCTTGTGCCCAAGTGAGAGTATATGATCAATCCAACTCATCGTAAGGGAACTCTTTCCGCATTTTTTCAAGCCCGCGATGATATAGACGGCTCCACTTCTAAATCCTCCGATTGAGCTGTCAACGGTTACAAAACCGGAATTTATCCTAAAAGCTAAGTTGTCTTTTTGGTCACGCTCAAATTGTTTTAAGATGTTGTCATCAAAAGACTCTGCCTTGTCCAGCAACTTCTCAAAATCAACCTTCGAATAACCCCACCGGAAGAAGTCTGTCCAGTCTTTCCCAGTTTCCATGGGAACTCTAATGTCGTAGCACCGGTTGTTACCTAATAAGGCTGCTATTTTCAGTTTCGCTTTCTCTCCCTCTGAATCATTATCGAGAGCCAAATAAACCTTCTCTATCTTTGCAAAATCTGCTACCCACCCCGCTTCAAAAGTTCCAGCTCCAGTTGTCCCTGTCCAAACCGGGTAACCGGTCTCCTGCCAAAGCTTGATGGCATCAAGTTCACCTTCCACGAAAATGACCGTGTCGGTAGCCCCTGAGGTCTTAAACAAGCAAGCTGTGGTTCCCGGTAGCTGGTCAAATCTTTCGTTTGGGTTAAGCGGGTTGATAAACCGATACTTTTTACCCGTTGCAACAGGGATTTCCAAGGCATCTTGGTTTTTGTGCTTGACAATCTTGAGACCAAACTTCTCCGCGGACGCCGGAATAATTCCCCGATATTCCAGGAATTTTTGCGGATCAATATATGGAGGCTTTGTCTTTCCTTTCTCCTTCTTAAATCCAGGCATAAGCCAATCAACAGCTTTTGTGAACTCGATCTTTTTGACTCCCATAACTAAACTAATGACATCGCCTTTAATTCCGCAGGACTTGCACTCGAACCGATTGACTTTTGGCATAAGAACGAGCGAAGGGTGTTTGTCCTCATGAGCGAAACAATTAGTCGCTCGGCTGTTCTCTCCATAGCCGTGAAGTCGTAGCTCTAATTTCTCGGCCACTTCTAAAATTGGGCTCTCTCGATAAAGTTGTTCTCGTTGATTGTCAGTCATAATGTTGGCCTCCTTTCCAGTATCGCTCGTCTTTTGTCAGAGGCTCTGTTAGCGAGTTCCCAAAGCAGGGCGGTTGTCCCCACCTTCGAGGATGAAATTTCTCCGTCTTGGGCAAAAGAAGAAAAATTTTTCTTTTTCTTAACACTCTTACCACTCTTGTTAGTGTCTTTTGGTTGTCCTTTGGATGTTCTTTGGTTGTCTGTTTGGCTGTCCATTCTGATAAAAGCATCATAGTTCTTGATTGTTACAACAGTCCCCTTCGGCGTTTTTTGGATGTCTATTAGGTTGTACAAAACAGCCAAATTTTCTAAGCGGTTTCTAATAAAATTGCGTGAGCGGTGAAAGGCTTGGGCCAATTCTTCTTCTCCAACCACGCACTGACCTCGCCTGAGAAATAATAAATCTGTCCTATCGCCACGCTTAAACTCTTTCTCGTCAGAATTTTTGGCTCGACGGACGAACTCACTCATAAGCATTGTCAGAACGAGATCGCGCCCCAGAACTTTATACAAATCCACGGCAAGAGGCTGTTTCCACGAACGCCTGATAATTTCGAGGCTGTTTTCAATGTCCGTCATATCTTGCTCCATTTCTGTCTTGGTAGCGGTTCCGATTTTTCATTTCTGTAACCAATAACTCCCGTTTAGCAAACAGATCTTGGGCTGGCGCTTGACCGCCGTTAAGGTAGTCTTGTTTTAGTCGAGAGCACAAATCTTCACGCTCAAAGATAAAGGAGAAATGGCCGAAGCTGTCTGAGGAAACTTCAATAATCTTGGCGCCACGGGCCAAGAGAAACGCTCCCAAGGCAATCTCGCCACAAACAAAAGTGGGAATGTCAGTTGTCTTCATAAAATTCTGTACTATTTAAGTATGCAAAGTTTAAAATGACCCTTTAACTGATTATATTTTGAGATATTGCGATAACTAATTTTTTTAACAGTTTCATTTGTTATCTTGACTGCCTTTGATATAGTCGAGAGGACTTTTGGAGGTGGAAAGTTGGAATTTACAAACTTTTGATAGCAGTCTCTAAACTTAGAGAGCTCGTCAATGAAGGGAAAATTTTTATGTGCAAGGGTAAGTAACCTCCAGCGTCTTCACTTTTGATCGCGTATACTGGCCCTGTTTGGCTAATCGTTGCATATAATTTCTAGACCTATAATAGAGTCGCATAACCAGTTACGCTCGATTCCTCGTCGTCTAACCTTCATTATTCGACGTCGGGTTTCGTATCAGGCACAGATTCTGTCGGCAGGGGATCTTTGACGGTTTTTCCATCTACCGCCTTTTCTTCGGGCTTTACCGGCCCGAAGGAGGCCCCACCGAGGATAGCAACGACATTACCGCCTCCGGTGGTGATATTTGTTTGACCGGGCCTTACACCTTCAAAGTATTCGGCTGCCTTGAGGAGATGGTCTAAACGCTTGTAACGGGGAATCAGTTTATGAATCCTTTTGAAAACATTAGATAGCTCATTTCTTTTTGCGCTTGTTAAGATTTCTTTGAAGTTCGTTTCAAACCGCTCCAATTCTTTAGGCGTTGCTTCTTTGCTTGCCCGCCACGCAGACACATTATCAATGGAGAACAATTTTTCTATCTCCCGGGTGGAATAGCCGGCCTGCGTCAACGCTTTTGCCATCACCTTCTTTTGGGCCTTCGGCAAGACAGGCGGAGCGGTCAAGTGACTATTGTCATCTGTTTGATCTTGGATTTGATCCATAGTTTAACTGATTATAGCTTCCAAACAGACAAAAACTCATTTTTGCTCAATCTCATGTCGGTTATGGTAAACTACCAGTACAAGTGAATATGGTTGCCTAAACTCGGCAGAAATGCCGGGCATGGCACGAAAACCTTATCAGGAAACAGCCGTTCGTTAGGCTACCTGATAAGGTCGTAACTCGAAAGGGATACGGGTAACGCAAGTTACCACTAACGGGCGGCTTTTTATTTGTGTCGCCCAAGAGATAAAAGCATGTTTAAATTTCTCGAAAAGTGGGCAACGCAAAATAACGCCAAACGGTACTCAGAGTTTGGTTTAAGAATGTTTCGGGTTGACCTATTTGCTGATCTTAAAAGTGAATATACGAAGTCACTTGATGCTGAAACAGCCGGGATATTAAGCGCACAGGTCGTAAATTATCTTGTTGGAGAGGATATTGATGATGTTCTAGAACACGCCATAGACCCACTAAAATCAAAAATCGTCGGTATCCGAGACCAGATAGAGGAACACGCCTTAACTAAGCTAAATAGTGATCCAATTGTTCGGAGATTGGTGGTTTACACTTTAAGGATAAGAGTCGTCCTGCAATTTGGACTAATCGGCGAAGAATATCTACTAAGCCCGGAGAAACAAAGGATTGAAAAAATACTGTCACAGTATGGTGCGGAATTTCCCGAAGAAGCCAGCCTAGAAATGTATGAGACATTGGTTTGGAATTACCACCAAAATCATTTGGCAACTGATACTCGAGTATGAAAAGGGTTTTGTTAATGGGGACTAAAATCTTAGGAAAGATTACTCTTGTCCTTTGGGGCCTTTATTCAGCCTTAGTAGTTCTTTTTGCTTCTTATAACGACATCCTGGGAGTAGTGCGTGGAAAATTTGTTATTTACAGCCCCCTATGGTTTGTTGGTCAGGTTCCGTTACTATTCTTTATCCTCTTAGGGACATCGCTACTTTTCAAGAATGCAAAGTTTTTGAAAAGAACTGTCAGCCTTCTTGGTTTGGTTGGTTTCGTTGCCTTTATTGCTGATTTTTTTCAAACGGGAATAATTCTCCCCTGGCTCATTGCCGCTTTATTCTTACTTACAATGGCTGTCAAAAACTACTTGTGGTATCGTATGGTGA
>CAZRUW010000011.1:0-4713 GCA_964603445.1 uncultured Gammaproteobacteria bacterium
TCCTGGATCTCTGCAAAAAATATCCCAAATCCTTTCTAACAAATGACATCCTCCCCGCGGTAAACCGCGGGGTATCCTTTGGACACCCGGATGTCTTCTCTGTTCGGCTTCATCCTCGCAACCAGTTGCGAGGTATTCAGCGAGCAGCGAATAATACTATCGGGCAACTTCTCCGATCAGGAACAAGCATTGGCGCAAATTACAGGGAAGCAAACGGAGCCTCAAGTAAGCGTGACTTCAAGAACAAAATTCTTATTTGTAAACGAGAGTGCAAAGAAACAGAGTACTGGCTGCAAATGTTAGCAAACACTAACGATAGCATCTCATTAAAAGAAACCTGCCGGAAACTCTGGCAGGAAACCCACGAATTTACATTAATCTTTTCCAAAAGTGCCGCCAATACTATATTCATCATCTTCTAATTTGCAATAATCTTGATGAATAATACCCATCGAAATGCGGGAAACGCCTGACAGTTTACCTTATGATGGGTATAAATGTTAAAATGTGGGAATTAAATGCTAAATAACAAATTCTAAATGAAAAATCGTGTGGTATTCTTTGGCACGTCCGCCTACTGCCTCCCCATCCTAGAATCACTCCACAAAAACTTCGACCTCGTGTTAGTGGTCACTCGTCCTGACAAACCCGTCGGGCGAAAAAAAACTTCCACCCCCTCCGCCACCAAAACCTGGGCACTAAAGCACCATATTCCCGTAGCCACCCCCGCTTCCCTCAAAAAAGACGCTCCTGACCGTTCCTCTCTAACTTCCTACCTTTTTACCTTACAATCTGATCTCGCCGTTGTCTCCGATTTCGGCCTTATCATTCCCCAAGGGATATTTGACCTCCCCCGCCTGGGTACAATTAATATTCACTTCTCCAAACTCCCTGACCTGCGCGGTCCTTCCCCGGTCCAATTCACTCTCCTTCGCGGTGATGCTGCCGCCTGGATTTCCATATTTAAACTGGAAAACCCCCCGGAATTGGACATCAAAATGGACTCCGGACCGATCCTGTGGCAAAAAGAATATCCGATTTTGCCAGACGACACGACTGCCGCCTTGTATACCCGCCTCTTCCAAGAAGCTGCCAAAAATCTGCCAGGCATCATTCACTCTATTAATATATATCAATGTAGTAACGCCCGACCTCAAGACCACACCAAAGCCACGTTCTCCCGCTTCATCACCCGCGACGACGGCTATATCCCCTGGGAAACTCTCTCCCGAATAATCAACCCTGTCCCCACAATCCAGAATGCGCCAAACAATTACCCCACGACCGTAGTAAAATTGTTTGGTTTATCTGACATTCCAAACATTCAGCAGGAAGCCCTAAAAACAAAACCGCCGCCGTTTCAATCCGCGGTTTCTCCAGTTAACTTAATTAACTCAATTAACTTTATTAACTCTGTCTACTCCTTCTATCGTGCCCTGACTCCCTGGCCCGGTCTGTGGACCATCAAAGACAAGCGCCGAATGAAAATCCTGAAGTGCCATCCGGAAGAAAACAAGCTGGTCCTCGACTTGATCCAATTCGAAGGAGAAAAACCAAAGCTACCCATTGACAAAGTGATCACTCCATGATACACTCCACTCATGGATTCAACGATCATTTCCATCACCAATTTCCGCCGCAACGCCGGAAATTATTTAGATCAGCTTGAACTTGGAAACTCTTTCACCATCATCCGCGACAGTGCTCCTGTAGCAAAACTTGTCCCGGTGACCAACCAGCCATCGGCTTCCACCTTGGCCCAAGACCTGGCCAAAATTAAAAAGTTAGCCGGTGGTTTCAAGCTTGGCAAAGGACGGACACCCAAACAGATGAACCAAGATTACGACCGCATGTATGACCAGATGCTACCTCGATAGCAACGTCCTTGTCTACCTCAAAAACGAGGACTCCCCTTTCTTCCAAGAAAGCAGCGAGCTTGTCCTCAGGCTGAAAACGGAAAACGCCAACCTGTTCATTTCTTCGCTCTGTCTCGACGAATTTATTCACGAATTTGGTCAATTGTTAAGGACAGGAGTTCCCCAAAAACATTATTTCGCCAGCCTGGAAACCGGTCTTAACTCTTTGTTGCAATTGCCTGATCTTTCCATCGTCAACCCGCCAACTGGATTTTTCCATCATCAAAAAATTATTTCTCTTATGGAAAAATACTCTCTGCGCCCCCGTGATGCTTATCACCTTCTAATCATGCAGGCCAACGGCATTGACGGTTTTGCCACTTTTGACACCGATTTCAAAAAAGTCTTCGCCGCCAAAATTCTCACCAAAGCCTAATCCAGGTCGAGGTAAACACTGCCTTCGTAGGCTATCGTGGTAAGACAGGTGTTCGAGAAGAGGATGACAATTCCGGGGTAGGGCTCCGTTGGGCTAAAGCTGTTCCAACTTGGCGAAAAACTTCTGTTTGGATTCTTCGCTCCGCCAGTTGAGAAGCGACCGTCTTTGTAGCTCCCGCCTCGGCAGCTCGTTGATCAATAGCTGACTGGTTCAGTAAAGCTATAGGGCCACAAATAAAAAACACAAAAAGACCAGCGGCAACTGTCCATCGCCAACTTTGTTCCTCAGTTGTTAGTTCGTGTTGCGGAGACATTGACGTATTATATTATAAGACAATCCAAAAAAAACACAAACTGGGTATTCGCACAATCGAAAATGAGACTCCTCACAAGTTACGAAATATTCCCAAGTTCAAAAATAAATTCCCCGCTTCGAAGAACGACTTGTATGCCAGATATAAAAAGGCGTACGCCGCCGCGAAAGATAAATAGGGACTCCTGACAATTTTATTGGTCGTTCCTGGTGAAACAAATATTAAAACGTCAATGACAATATCCGCCAAATAAATGCCAATCAAAAGACTAAAAACATTATAAATAGTCATCGCCCCCATATAGCCGACCAGGTCGTCCAACCCAATGATAAACGGCAACAAAAATGACCACCGGGCGAGATTCCCTAAACGCATTTTCACCACCTCTGGGCTTCCCAAATCCGGAATCCAAAAAGTTAGCAGGTGCGCAAAAAAATACACCATTTCCAACACTTTTGCTGTCAACTTCCGAAAAACGGCCGGAATCACCTTCGCATTTTCAAAATAGCCCCTGCCCTCGTAAGCCAATTTGATCATGACGCTGCCGGCAAAAAAGAGAATAGGAATAATAAGAACCGGAATTTCCCTGACCCGCCCCCAAAGAAAAAGCACCAGCGACACCCCAACAAAACATCCCAGACAGGTAAAAACATTCATCACGAAACGCGGCTTGGCTCCGGTATTTACAATTTGCATCCGCCCCACAATCAAGGCATAGTCCACCGCCGTGACAAAATAGAGAAAAAAGCCAACCATCGCGTCAAAAGGCCGAAGGCCAATCTCCACTTTCTGAACACTTCCGGGATTAACGAATTTGTCAATGAAAATATAGGAAAGGCCCATGAACCCCAGAAACATGAGAAGACAGGTCACCACCGGAACCGCCTGGTTAACCAGCCTGCCCATGGGCCGCTGCTTGTTTATGTCCAGCCAATCAAAGACCGTTTTGAACACAAAATCATCTTAAGGCATACTTGAAGGGAAATCTATAGCTAACCCAAATCGAAATGACCCGCTTTAAAGTGCTAGGCAAGCTCAGAAATTGCCTATAGTTTGATCAATTTGTTTTGGGACGACCATAGATGATTTTATCCTCCGCAATAATAATTTACTCTTTCTCTCCCCGCACCCAATTCCAGACAATCCTGCCACCTCTGTGGGAACAAACAACACTGTTTTCCTGCCCACGAGCTCCAACCGGCATACCGTCAACAATTAATCTCACGCAGTCATTTACTGAAGAGGACGACGGAGAATCCAAACGATGTCCTTGGCTATCATAAAAACTCACCGCAGTTCCCCGATGCAAAGGAAGATCAATACCAAAAACTCCTTCGTCCTTAGTATCCAATCCCAACCTTGCCGTCACCGCGTTTTCCCATTCAAGCGTAATCCTTCTATTCAATCCACCACGAGATGAAACATCAGCAACCCTTGCTCCGTCCCAATCCTTTGCCATTTCCGCACGAGAACACTGATCCAGAATCACACCAACGCCCACAGCAACTGTAGCCAGCAAGAAAAGCCCGAAAGCCCTGTCTCGGAAAGCGTGTAGTCTCGCCATCATAATTCACATTATAAGCCATTTGCTGCTCAAACCCAAACTTGATATAATAACCCATAACATGAATGAGCTTACTTTTCATTGCCCAATTGGACAACAGAATATAAAAATAACAAGTCTCGGACAGACTGGAACCATCGAGATGCTTAAATGCCACGGCTGTCAGAGACCGAGCCTTCTTGGTGGACTGGATGTCTTAGAACAGATGCTGAAAACAAGCGGTCTTGGTCTGCCCATGAGATTGACCGTTATTAACGGGGTATTTCAAAGTTGCGCTGACACCACCGGAATTCCTGAAAGCGACCTAAGGGGAGGAAAAAATGACCAATGGTATGACGATGAGTGCCAAAGAATCGCAAGGTCTATTCAAAATAAACGCCTCCACCACCTCGCTTGATCAAAAGAGAGGCTAGTAATCTTCCTCAATATGCCTTAAGGCTCTTTCAAACGGCTCCGGAGTAATGTTCCATTGTCCCACAAAAGGATTGTCCAAATCCTCCACCAACTGGAAAACCATCGCCAGGACAAAACCCAAAAAACCCAC
>CAZRUW010000012.1:0-6363 GCA_964603445.1 uncultured Gammaproteobacteria bacterium
GCTAACGCTCGTGGTATCTTACGATACGGCTTCGCCACGTCTGACGTGGCTTCGCAAAGTATTCTTTTTGAGCTTGCTCATCCACAAGTAGAACTTGTGGTATTCGCAAGTTCAAAAATAAACCCGCTTAATGCCGACATCCATATCAGCCAATTTATTCCTTTTCCTTCCGGGACTCCCCCGCCACGCTGCCAACAAAAACAACCAGCTGGGAAATCAGATAACCCGCCACCGAATAGGCCACCAAGGCAAACAGGGCTGAAACTTCCAAAGTGAACCCCGCTCCCACCCCCCGGGTGGGAAACATCCCCTCAAACGGTGCCAAAAGCGGCGCGCTGGTCTCATAAACCCACCGCACAAAAGAGGCCTGGCTGCTGGCCCCCAGGAATTTCAGAAGCACTCTCATCCCGACTGCCGCTTCCACAAAATCAGTCACCAGCTCCACCAGAAAAAGAAGCACTTTCGCCCGGACAATCCCTGTTTTCATAATTAAATTATAACACCTTTTCCAGGGGACCAGAAACCCCTTGACAATTCCTAGCCCCATTGGGAATCGTCCGTCAATTTCAAAAACGGCATAATCGAAGTTTCCTTTGCCAAAGTCCCGGAGGAAAAAACCAAAGAGATTCCGGTCAAAACCGGCTAACCCCGTCATAAAGAGCAAAAACACCCGGACAGTTAGAAGCCTGGGTGTTTTGCCAAAATTGATATAATGTTCCCATGATTAACTGGAACACGGATGAAAAAAAATTCAAAAAACTTCACCCCAAAGAATATAAGTTGTGGCGATTAACCCAGTTAATAAACTGGGGCCTTGACGGCGAAAAACTGAACGAAGAAGAAGTAAAATTGGCCTGGCCAAAAATTAAAGACCGCATCGATCCTGATAAACAAAAGGTGATAGAATTTCTCATATGGGGGAAAAAGTGGCAAAAGGAACCGGGCTTACTCCCCGACAGAAGCAACTATTGGATCTGGCGATCACAGAACCCTACTTCTTAAAAACTTTCTATCTCAGTGGGGGGACAGCCTTAAGCTGCTGGCACCTCCACCACCGGGAATCCGACGACCTGGATTTCTTCTCGCTCGCGCCTTTTGATTACGACAAAGTCACCAGATGGTTTCGTCTAAACAAAGAATCCATCGGCTACAAATATTCCAGTTTCGATGAGGACT
This sequence comes from uncultured Gammaproteobacteria bacterium, assembly GCA_964603445.1. Taxonomy (GTDB): domain Bacteria; phylum Patescibacteriota; class Microgenomatia; order JAMCZE01; family JAMCZE01; genus CAZRUW01. Next base: position 1,177 of record CAZRUW010000012.1, read on the forward strand.
ATGGTTTTTTAACCGCCAATCTCAGATACCCCGATGATACCTTTCTTAAAATCGACTTCAACCACTACACAAAAACAAAAATAAAACCTGGTCTATCTTGGCGCGGTTTAGAAATCGACAGCCTGATTGACATTGCCGCCAACAAAGTTGACACCATCGCTACCAGGCCGAGAACCAGGGATTATGTGGACCTTTATTTTCTCCTCCTAAAACGCCTGTGGCGCTTAGACGAACTTATATTCAAAGCCGAGAGTAAGTTTCGAGAAAAAATCGATTCTCTTCAACTTTCAAAAAACTTCCTCAAAGTTGTCGAATACACTGATTTTCCCAAAATGCTTGTCCCCTTTGACCCCAAAGCCATGGAAAAATTCTATCAAGACCTGGCAAGATCCCTGAAAAATCAAATATTTACCAAAAACTAACCAAACAAAAACCCCACGATCGTGGAATAATTGTTTGGTTAATTAACCTCGCAACACAATTTCTCCAAAATTTCCACCCAGACACGAGCTTCGCTCTATTTTTGAACTTGCGAATACCACAAGTTCCAGTTGTAGATGAGCAAGCTCGAAAAGAATACTCGGCGAAGCCACGTCAGACGTGGCGAAACCGTCCGCCTTAGGCGGACCACGGCTTCTAGCCGTGGAGTTTCATTTCTTGACGCAAAACTTGTGACAAATCTAAGCCTAAACCGGCTGTGTTAAAATGACCCTAACAATATGGATAGATTGGAACTATTTCTTCAGGAAAAAATTCTTCCGGACCTGGAAAAAGGCCGGCCGGCTGACAAACCACACACCCTGGACGTGGTCAATAAACTAAGGGGGATCATTAAGAACAGTCCAAAGCTAAAGCTCGATTCCCACGTTTTAGTCATCGCCGCCTATGCTCACGACTGGGGATACACAGATTTATTCAGGAACGATCACCCCATGACCCTGGCCGAACTGGGTGCTCAAAAAGACACCCACATGCTCGCTGGCACCCGGAAACTCACCCACCTTCTCAAGGATCCCTTCTTTGACTTTTTAACCTCCCGGCAAAAGCGGCGGGCCGTTCATCTTGTCTTTGTCCACGACAAACTTGACGCCCTGAAAGACCTTGATGAGTTAGTTCTGATGGAGGCCGATACTTTGGCCGGACTGAATTCAGACATTTTGGGAACATTCACCGATTCTGCCTCCGAAGAAAGATTTATGCGAAAAAGCCGGAAACTGAGGCTTTCCCGCTTCATCACGGATTACGGCAAGAGACAATTTGAGAAACTTTTCCAAAAGCGTCAAGAATTCTCCAGACAGGCTAAAAAGTAACGACCGATTAACACCAACCGGATCGGCACTTTCAATAAAGGATCGCTGTACTCCCGCCAGGTTTCAAAACGGGGCTTCCCGGCAACATTTCGTCTAGCCTCGCAAGATGAGATCTCTAAAATCTCTCAAGAATTATGAGGTCTCAAGAAATATAATTGGAATCATGAGTTTTAGCCAAGAATTAGATTTGCAGCACCAAACCCCTATTGCTCTCGGGCGAACAGCAGAAATTTACGCTCTACCGGGAAACAAGGTTCTCAAATTATTCCGAAGCGGAGTCTCAACATCTACCGTTAGCCAAGAAGAATTAATAGCCAAGACAGTAAACACTTTAAATTTACCCACTCCTGGATTTGAGGGAACAACGGAAGCTGGAGGAAGAAGAGGTCTTATTTATGAACGAATTGAAGGAGAATCCCTTACTAACCACCTAAAAAAGCATCCATGGTCCCTATTTGATAGCATTCGCTTAGCAGCACAATTACAAAATAACATTCATCAGCATGAGGTTTCTGAACTCCCTTCACAAAAAGATAGACTTACGGAAGAAATCTGGCGAACCGGTCTGCCCGCCGAAATAAAAGACAAATTGGGACAACTACTCTCTGAACTTCATGATGGCAATATACTCTGTCATGGTGACTACCACGTCGACAATCTTTACGTTACGTCAACTGGCCTAGAGGTAATTGACTGGGCAACCGCAACTAAAGGTAATCCCCTCGGGGATTTAGCAAGGACACTTTTGTTACTCCGGCTAGGATCGCCACCGCCCCACACCCCCACTTTGGACAGATAGTTACTCAAAACAGGCAGAAAACTAATCCCATTAGAAAAACTTTATCTTCAAAGTTATTTCAGTCCGGAACCAATACCACAGACAGAATTACAAAAATGGATAATAATAAGCGCTGCTTCCCGACTATCTGAAGGTTATAGCGACGAAAGGCAAGAACTACTTAAAGTCGTTAATCAAGGGTCGGCGTAAACAAACGCCTGATTTTGAGCACAAAAAGTTCGAATACGTTCCATCCAGGGCTGCCGGAACACCATAGAGCAACCCCGAGGTCAAATTGACCAAGTTCTTACTTTTTGACCTAACCAGACCGACACTTCCACCCAAGGAACACTCAACCTCAAAACTGTTTCAAAGCAGGACTTCCCGGCAATGTTTCGTTCAGCCTCGCAAGATGAGATCTCAAGAATCTCCCTGCTCATCAACTAATCATTTAGCCCTCGATCAAGTAAAACTCAACCACCGGTGCCGGTTGTTCCAAATCTTTAAAAGATCAAACACTCCCACAAACAAGACGCTCAAAATAACTGCGACCAGCCAATTTTCCACCCCCAACGGCACCGTCTCAAAGGCCACCCGGATCGGGGAATAGATAATAAGAAGCGATAACCCCAGAGAAACCACCGACGCCGCAAAGAGATAGCCGTTAACAAAAGGTGACCGGTTCAGAGTCCGGAAGCGAAACGACCGGAAATTAAACGTGTTGACAATTTCCAAAAGGATCAATGTCACCAAGGCTGTTGTGCGGGCCTGACCTATCCCTTGTCCCCACCAGTTCACCGACATTCCAAAGGCCAAAAGCGTTAAGAAAGACATTAAAATCCCGGCCAGAAGCGACACCACTAAAAGCCGGCGGTTAATAATCTCCGCCTTTCTCCGAGGCCCCTCCGTCATGACATCCCGCGAAGACTTATTAAAAGCAAAAGTAATGGCCGGCAGGTCATCGGTAACCAAATTCATAAACAGGATCTGCAAGGCCAAAAGCACCGGGGTTTGCCAGCCAAAAAGGGGCGCCAAAAGAACCCCGAAAAACAAAATCGCCAGCTCAGCGTAATTGCAGGAAAGTTGGTAGCTCACAAATTTGCGCATGTTGGAAAAAATCGTCCGGCCCTCAGAAACCGCTGCCACGATCGTCGCGAAATTATTATCCCGGATGGTCAAATCCGAAACCTCCCGAGACACATCCGTCCCCCCAATTCCCATCGCCACTCCAATCTGCGCCTCTTTTAAAGCCGGGCTGTCGTTCACCCCGTCGCCGGTCATAGTAACCACTTCACCCAACAACTTGAGGACATTAACAATGCGCAGCTTGTGTTCCGGCCGCACCCGGGCAAAAATCGTCGTTTCCCAAACCACCTTTCCCAATTCTTCATCGGTCATCCGGTCCAAATCCGCTCCCTCCAAGACCTTTACCGGCAACCCTATTTCTTTGGCCACGGCCACTGCCGTTTCCCGATGGTCCCCCGTAATCATCTTGACTGCGATTCCCGCCTCGCGGCAAACGTTCAAAGCCTCCTTAACCTCCGCTCTGGGCGGGTCAGCCATGCCCACCAGACCATAAAAAACTAAACCGTCCTCTTCTTTTCCTTCCCGACCGGCCAGCGCCAGTACCCGAAAGGCTTCCCGGCTCCATTGCCCATTAAGTTCCTCCACTTCTTTCTTTTGGAGTATTGTCATCCGGCATTTTCTCAAAACCACCTCCACTGCCCCCTTAACCAAAGTCACTTCTTTCCCGTCCAGCTTCCCGAAAACCGCCATCATCTTTCGCTGCGAACTGAAGGGAACCTCTGATTGCTGTTCAAAAGGCAAATCTTCCCGGAAAAATCCTTCCTTGGCCGCTGCCCGCAACAGCGCCCCCTCCGTCTGACTGCCTGATATTCGCAGATTTTCCAGACCGTCCATTTTCTCCACCCGGGCATCACTGCATAACACCGCTGTTTTCCACAACATCTCCCGGTCACTGGCAAACACTTTTTCCACCATCATTGCTCCGACAGTGATTGTCCCCGTCTTGTCCGCACAAATCACCGTTGTCTCGCCCAGGGTTTCGATAATCGACATCCGGTTAACAATCGCGTTCTTTTGAGCCATCCGGCTCACGCCCACGGCCAGCGCCGTTGTTAAAACCACCGGTAACCCTTCCGGAAAGGCCGAAACCATCAGCGCAATTACCACTATCAGCACATGCACCAGACCTTGTGTCGTCACCACCTGCAGCCGCGAGAGAAGCAAAATACCCGTCAAGAGCGACACCGCCACCGCGGCCACCACCATAAACCTGGCAATGGCATTAACCTTCTCTGCCAACGGCAAAACCTTCTCGCTGCGGCCAATAAGCTCCACAATTTGGCCAAATTTGGTGTTCATCCCCGTATGGGTCATTTTCGCTAAACACCGGCCTGAGACCACAAACGTCCCGGCAAAAATCATGTTCTCTTTCCTTTTTTCCACTTCCGCCGCCTCGCCGGTTAAAACGGACTCATCCATCCCCAGATCTGATTCCTGCAAAATTTTCCCGTCAGCCGGAACCCTTTCCCCGGTGCGCAAAACAACAATATCACCGGGTACAATGCCGGCCGTCTCAACCTCCCTCTGACGGCCGTCGCGAACCACCACCGACACCGGAGTAATCATTTCCCGAAGGGCATAAACCGCCTTCTGTGCCCGATACTCCTGAAAAAAACTCATTCCCACTACCATCAAAATGACTCCCGCCACCGTGTAACCGGTCACCGGCTCGCCAATTAAAAAAGAAACCATCCCCGCCACTGCCAGAAGATAGATTATGAAGTTTCCTCTAATTTGACGTAGAACAATTCTTCCCGCGCTCACCCGGTCCGGATCTGTAATTTTGTTCGGCCCCCACTTCAGAAGCAGCTCTCGAGCCTGATTTTCCGTCAATCCCGGAATCTTTGTTTCCATTACTCCCAGTCTATCAAAAACAACGCCTAAAAAAATGAGTCTACCATGGACTTACGTCCCTGGTATCTTCTTTTTCGCCCCGCCCACGGCGGGGTCCGGCTTACGCCGGAGCAAACTTCATCTCCGGACTAACGTCCGGGGTATTAAGTTTGGAAAAAT
>CAZRUW010000013.1:0-5567 GCA_964603445.1 uncultured Gammaproteobacteria bacterium
GCATATCTGGGATTTTGCCAAGGACAAACTGGCCAATCACCAGGACCAAGATTTTGGAGTTACCAGGAAGAAATTTATGAGACTAACCAACAATCAGATTTTCCACTACCAATTGTGACATTTTGTTTTGCGGTTACAATAACTGTTCACAGTTCTAACACGCCAGGCATGGACTACTAAAAAACTCTGGTGTATTCCGTGCTCAAAACCGCAATTTTATGTCAGAAGTGTGAACTGTTGCGTTCCGATTTTCGAGGTGATTTTGCCAACTATTACCGGCCTATCGTAAAAGCTAATTGAAGGAATTTACCTAGGAAGGTTTACCGCCAAAAGGACGGCAGCCCTGTTAATTAAGAGTGGAAAATTTAGTGTTGGATGCAAAATCGGTCGAAGAAAGGAAAAAGACCATCCGGAGTAAGTTTACCGGAGAGAGATTTTGGAGATGGGGATTGTCAGGGATTCGCCTCACGAAGAATGCAAACGCGAAACAAAGTCAGTCACCCGAGCTTCCAACCTGACACATTAAAGAATAATCAATTAATTGATTGTGGTTAAGTGCATCAAAAGCTGTCAGTAGGTTGATGATCCCCTGATAAGTTAGACCTTGCTCCTTTTACTTCTTTTACTTTAAACCGGCAGTTGCAAAGTGGTTGGGAAAACTGGTTAAATGAATCTGTCCGGGAGGGTCCATCGAGGAGCCAAAGGATGACTGTTGAAATTGACCAATTTGGAAGAGTTGAATGCACCACTCATGATCCCGTTGTCGCCTTTTCGGATGGTAAGAAAAGGGAACCAGGCCTAGTCGTTGGAGTGAAAGGAATTTTGCGGGAGCTTTTCCACTGAAAAAGACCGAGTGTTTGGTGACTGTTTGAATGGGAGTCTTTCATCCCGGTTCGACAGCCCACCTGATCCAAAAATGATTGTACGGCAAACCCCAAATTTTGTCAATCAAAGTTTTGTGCTAAAGTTAATGGAGATTTAGAAGGTTTTGGAGAAACAAAGTATGGCCGGTGTTCAAAAACTTTATTGCTATGTTGATGAGACGGGACAAGACACTCTTGGTAAATTGTTTATCGTGGCAACTTTAGAAGAAAAGCAGGAAGAATACTCCCGAATGGTCAACAAATTCGTCAAGGAGAAAGTTTTTAATGAACTCTGAAAATAAAAAAACCACCGTGGCTTGCGCCAGAGGGTGGAACAGCCTAGCTCTTTCGAACACCCGCCCAAAAGGGGTAGTATTCGGCTGCAGTTTGCCTATCTTATATCATAGATAAGCCGTTATGTCAAATTGTAAAACTGGTTAAATGAATCTGGTTGGGTGGGCTCTGCGCGAGACCAAAGGATGGCAATACTTCGTAGCTAACTCTATGATAAATTACTAGATTATTTATGCCAACAGAAGCGCCAACATCTGACACAGAAATTAAGCAGACACAATTGCCCGAATCGTCACCGGTTTCTAGTGGAACCACTAGCAGCGCAATAGATGCAGAGGTATTAGCACGAGTAAAATTAGAGGTTGCCAAAGAAAGAGCCCGGGATCTTCCAGGGCAATATTATATTTCCTTAGGCCGACAGGTTTGGAATGGCAATTTTGATAAACCCGAACCAGGCACCCAACTACCTTCCAGGGAAATCGACGAAAAAACAAAACTTGCGAAAATTGCTTCGGGTCAGGTTGGCCTGGACTGGATCGGAAGTTATGAGGGTGCAGGCCGGTCTGCAAAACTTGATGATCAAGGAAAACTGCGACTCTTGGATCAATGGTTGGGATACATTGGTCGAAGAAAAAGGGCTGCCGATCAACGAAAGGAGGAATTTTCTCCAGAGCAAGAGCGAAACTATGCCTTAATGGGCTTGGTAATGGCAAATGAACCGCCAAAAGAACTTCCAAATGTTCAAAATGCTCTCCGTGGGGCTCGGAGGGGACCTGATGTACCGATAGGGACAGGACATGCTTCCCTTGATTTGATTGCGACTGAAGTTAACGCTTCTAGTTGGGATTCGAGAAATTTGTCATCTTTTTATAATCACGCCCTGGCTTATATTCTCTCCCCAGAGAACAATCTATTGGGAACACCTACGGCTGAGGCTTTCTTAACTGCTCTCCGTGAGAAAATTGAGACAGCTCAAGATGTGGAAGCAGTTGTTAGTGGCGAAATGGGATACCGTATTATTACTGCGGAGGTAGCGAAGGCAGAGTTTAGAAAACAGTTAATTTATGAAGTGGATGAACACGGTAATGAAGTTTTTGAAAGAGATGCAGGTGGAAACATACTCTATGAGTTGTATCGATGGGATGAAAATGGAAAACTGGTCGGAGTCGAAGGAAAAGAAGTAAGAAAAATCAACTATGAAAAATCCTTCCCCAATGTGGAAGCTTGGATCATGGACAAAATTCAGGGAATCAGAATAAGTGCCCGACCTTCAGGAGCTTTTGCCGGAACAAACGATGACAATTTTTCTTTTCTCCAGGGGGCTGATGTGGAAATAAGAAAATTTTCTGAGCCCATATGGCTTTATATTCACCATACTTTTGCCATGATGGATTTCGGGTCGGTGTTGAAAAATGCAGGAGCATTTGATCAGAATGTTCAAGCAGCAGCCCAAGGTGTTGGAGGAGAAGCACCAGAAGTTCTCTTTGGCTGGATAGAACATGGCCAAAAAAAAACAATGGTTTCAGAAGGATTTAAAGCCTTTGAAAAGTTTCATAATGAATTTGTAAACACACATAAAGAAAATTTATCTTCTTTCACTAAGGCTATAGGATGGTACTTGGATGGTGCCAGTAGCGATTTTCAAGTGTGTTTGAAAATGGCAAGAGATCCTGACAATGAAAACTTCCACAAATTCCCAAAAAGTTTTAAAGACGCTGCGCTGGCGCTTGATTTTTACGTCGCGAGTTGTGAAGCAGTCAGGCCTGGTGTGGAATACAAAGTCCTAGCATACAACTGTAAAACCAGGAAGCCAGAAATAGTTGGCCCAGATCCCTTCGCTGAAAAACCCAAACCAAAATGGAGTGATATTTGTTATCCCCTTTTGAGATTGATTCGTTGGGATGAGGTCCGAACGGCACTAGGAGCCTTTGGAATCAGAAATAAACACACAAGAACGGGTGGTGAGCTTGCCAGGGCCAATTCAGAAATTTTTCAAAAACATTTCGTTCGTTATTTCCGTGACATGGCCGAAAGAAATTTAGAAGACGATTCTGACTATTACAGATTCGGTGCTTGTCGACTGAGAGAGGGGGCGAACATGAGTTTAGTCGACGCAGGCATTTTAGTGCCAGTTGATCTTTGGGAATTACAATTTGATAATGAGGGAGAGCCAATAATGGAGGAATACAATGATCCTGTAACCGGACTTAAGGCGGTAAATACCAAAGGGAGGCCATTATTGCGGCAAAAGGCGATTCAGGTTTATGAAGATGAAATTGACCCGGAAGGTCTGCCAGTGATTGATCCAGCAACGGGAAAGGTGCATCAAGTGTCGGCAAAGGGATATATTGTCCAGGAAGACTTGTCAGAAGTGAAATTTGAGCTTCTGAGATGGATTGGCAATCTCCGAGAGGAAGGTCAGGAAGTTAGCGGAACTTGGTCGCGGTTCTGGGCCAGAATTATCAAACTGGATTCTTCTCGAGATTTGGCTTCAATCGAAAAAAACGGTCCTTTTGCTCGTCCGACGGTTAAAGATTTTTTGGACTTCTTTGATAAAGGAAAGCCAAATCCGTTTGAAAAAGTTGAGCCTGCATCAAGGAGATATCGTATAATTGCGGAGTACTTGAGGCAGGTTATTGTCTATGATTTAGACAGGAGGCTATGGCCTCAAGCTGAAGGGATATCAGCACTATATGATGACGAGAAGAAAGCTGACACTTTTCTTCAGAGAAAATTTAAGGGTTTCATTCACCGAGACGCACCAACCAAGCGATTTAACGGGTCCATTGATTCCCGGGAATCTTTGGTGGCAACCTTGAGAGATGTTACTGGCCCGCCACTACAAATCCCACCCGATAGTGCTGCTTACCGTTGGCTGATCAAGTCGCTCGGCGTAAAATTGAACGAAATTTATGCTTAGTCAAGAATATTGGTCTAAGATCTGCCTCTGTTTGTAATCGTATTTACACCTGCTCCTATAGCTCTTGTAAACCATCCTGCCTTGGGTTTTTCCAATGCATTCGCAGCACTCTCGCTCTGTTCAGCCCTCACTTTGGCATACACTTCTGGATAACGTTCAGCATACATGGCTTCAGAACCTATACGAGTCCTCTGCCAGGCATTATATACGCCGGTATTAACTGCTCCCCTGGCTGGACCTTTGACTGCTGCCCATTGGAGTGGTTCCATAAAGGCGGTGCCGTATTTAAAGGGCGGGGTCTTGAGGACCTCCTGAAGGATATCAATGGCTTTGGGAATTGTCAACAAAATTCCCACTCCAATTAAGGCTTGTATCCCACCCAAATCGTTGCCTCCTATTAAGGGGGGCACAAAGCCTGTGCTGGTTCCGGACTGAATCGTGGTAACTCCGCTGTTGGCCAAAAACAGAGCCACGAGCATCATTACAATGACAAGCGGAAAAACCAAGAGGTTCGTTAAAAGTGTTTTGAGCCAAAAACCGAAAGTGCTGCGGCCGGGAACTGCCTCGAGCATAAGAAGAAGGGGAGCAAAAATAATTGCCAAGACAATCTGGGCATAGGCGGAAAGAAGGGACAGCCAAGTTTTGAAAAGCGCCCAAAGAATGGCAAGACCAATAATAAGAAAGGCAAGAACAGTAATACCACCAACTGTTATAAACTTTCCAAGGGCTTCGGGACCTTTTGTCAAAAAATCTGTCCATTGGAAACCAAGGAGACTGGCGGTAATTTTCGCCGTGGCTCCTGTTGCCAGTCCGGTAATTTGTCCGCCGGGGATCAGAAAAACGGAGAAAATGGAATGTCCTGTGGCGGTAAGATTCTGCTCGATCCCGACAAGGGCCGCGGCCTGAGCGTTAACCGAGGCAAAAACGCCAAAGATTAATGAGATCAGAACCCACATTAAATCAATCATGAAGCCAGCGATGGCATAGGAAAAAGTGACCAGAAGGAGAGCAACGATGATTTTGGGAAGAGAATTTTGAATGTTGGCGGCGGTTTTCGGGTCAATCTTGACCCGGAACATGATCATGACACCGACAATGATAAACACCAGGGCAAACATAAAATAGGCCAAGTTTCTCATAACCGTCCAGACCGGAAGAATTGGTTGGAGAGCATTAAAACCGTAACCACCGTTGGCCGCATAAGCCGGAGTGGGAGTTCCGGGAACCCGGAGACGACTGCCCATGTAGGCCAAATAGTCAATGGATGAGGCTGGGCGATGGGAATCCATGAAATCAATGCCGCCGGCAAAAAACTGGGCGGCCCCACTGGTTTGCAGTTGCCCGTTTGAGTTTACAGAGGGGGTGCCAACAGCCATGAAAGCTGCTTGGGCGGCGGTTGTGGTCAAGAGGTTAAAATTAAAAGAAAAATTGCTGACTTGCTCGGGGTGACGAGTGGCATAGTCCATCTGCTGAGCAGCGGAGAGCGGCGT
>CAZRUW010000014.1:0-10199 GCA_964603445.1 uncultured Gammaproteobacteria bacterium
TGTCACAACAACATTTCCCTTAGCCTTGCGGGATGAGATCTCAAAAATATGAGATGTCAAAAATAAATCGTGAATGCCACAAAAAGACTGTTACAACAGCCTTTGCAAGACCACCTCTTGCAAACGGCGCTGCAAAGCCAAAAAACTGGTCACTCAATTCCTTCAATTCCTTCCCAAATTTTCCCTAAAAGTGCTACGAAAATTGAGATGTTGCTTTACAAGGACAACCCCAAAGGACAAAAGCTTGACAAATACTACGGGATATAGTACAATGTTATTATCAAAACATGCCATTAACCAGGAGACAATTTCTAAGGGATGGGGCTCTTTTTCTAGGTGGAGCAGCTATAACCAGCATTCTTGAGGGAGAGCCTGTTGTTGCCTCAGAAGTTCCCATAATCTCCGCAAGGCTTATTGGGGAAAATCTCTTACTAGATCTTCCCGGAACCTATCTGAGAACTCGGGTCATTCACGACCAAGAGTTACAAAAGGTAAACAAAAACAACAGGCTGGCAATCGGAGTGTCTCTTCTAGGCGAGGTTGACAAGCTGGGTTCTGCGTCAGTGCATCAGAGCCAGGCTAAATATATAGATAAGTCAGGAAGCGTGGTTGCCTCGGCAATTATGGCAATTCCCCAAATTGAATTCGGTAGGTTCCATAGGGGGGCCACAATTTTTAATCCAGAGGCAGGAGTTGTAAAAAAGACTGATAAAAACACTGGCCTGGCAGTAGAATATTCACCTATTTATTTCAGCGCTGCCGAGATGAATGGGAATCAACCGTTGATTGCTGGAGATTTGATGGGAAATTTAGCGCTTGTTCTTATCGATGAACAAAAGGTGATTTCAGCAGTTCGTCCATTTCCATGGCTACCCATGCCAGAAGGAGTTGTTGATATTGCTTTAGCCGTAAACTCTGATCAACAAACGCTCCTTGGTAACCCACCTTACGATGGACGCATTTACGGCTATAATGACAAAGGGGAAATTGTCTATCGCAGTGAGCAACCGGTAATTAATCTCCAATAACCCGATGTATTGACACGATACTCGTCTTCACGTAACCTAAAAGTAATGGTTTTTGTATCTAGAAAAGCTTTTTTACCAATCCTCGTCTTTATTTCCGTTGCTTTTTTTGTATCTGCGGACCTTATCTATAAACCCATCACTGCACTTGCCGGTTGTTACGTCGACTCTTCTAGTTATAACTGTAGCTGGTGCCCGAGCGGTACTAGCGATCAATGCCAGGTATTTGGTAACAACGCTGTACAAACTACCAATTGTCAGGGGGCCGGTGGTGGGGGAAGTATGGGAGCTTGTGGTGGAACTAGCTGGACTTGTGACTCTCATGCAGAAGCCCAAGCAATCTGTGGTGGAGGGCCGGCACCTTCTTGTCAATCGGGACAATGCAACAACGGTACCTGTGCCTCTACCGGCGGATGTAACTGCAATGATTACGGCACCTATGATTCCTGTTTAGGCATCAATCCATCCTGGAACAGCACCTGTTACTGGGACGATTTCGGCACCGGCAGTCATACTTACGGCGTCTGCAAAGGCCGGTATTGCTGCGTGGAACGCCCCGGCGGCCAGGGCTGTGGATCATTTCTTAATGCTAAGGATCTTTGTGTCGGCTCCGGCTGCTACTTTTCTCCGGCCCCAGCCGGTTGTGCTTCGAACTCCCCCTGCACTTTACCGGCCGGACAAACCTGCGGCCAAACCTACTGCACTGACGCCTGCACCGGCCAATCCACCGGTGCCGGGGATTGCCCTACTATTACCTGTTGTTCTCCCACCACCTGTGCCGCCCAGGGAAAAAACTGCGGGACCATCTCTGACGGCTGCGGCGGCACTCTTAACTGTGGCTCTTGTACTTCGCCCTACACCTGTGGAGGAGGAGGCCTCCCTAATGTTTGCGGCGGCTGCAACATCAGCGTTTCCCCCCCGTCTTTAGTAGTGGGACTGGGTCAGTCCCAACCCCTTTCTGCCACCGTGACCAATATTTCCCCCGGTTCCACTCTGAACAATGTCACCTGGACCTCGGCCAACTCGGCTGTGGCTACCGTTACCAGTCCGGGCAATTCCACTATGGTCACCGGCCAATCGACCGGCTCTACCACTGTCAGCGCCACCGCTAATCTCTCTCCCGGCGGCAGCTGCACGACCAATGCCACTGCCGGCAACAGTCCCCCCGCCGCCATCAGCATCACCACCAGTTACTTTCGCACTTTCGGGGGGGACGTTACCGCCAAAGGCAAACTGGTCAACGCCTACCTTCCCGCCGGACAATATATTTCCGGAAGGTAACTGCCGGCGTTGACAAGGCCTGTAGTTTAAGTTATGATCCGGTAATCATGAGGTTGATGAGGCAGATCATCCTTTCTTTCTTCCTGGCTGGTCTTCTGGCGGCTTTCCCCGGGAAAGTTTTGGCCGCGATTTCCTGCATGACCCAGTATGGCGGGGGACAGACGTGCGTTTCCACAGGACAGCTTCTGGTTAATAAGACAGTTTATAATCCCGACACCAAAACTTTTGTGGACAATTTGATGTTGACTGATCATAGGTTTCAGGCCGGTGATGAAGTCGTTTTCCATGTGGATATCAAAAATGTCGGGGATGCCACTTTGGACACGGTGAATTTCACGGATACCTTGCCCTCTTTTTTGGTTTGGAGCAGCGGGGACCCTTTGACTTCGACGATTTCTAACTTGACTCCCGGGCAAGAAGTGACGAAAGAGATCCGGGCCAAGGTGCTGGCTACAAATGGCGTGGTTTGCAAGGTGAACACGGCGATGGCTTCTTCGCCTCAGGACGGGTCGGACCAGGATACGGCCCAGGTTTGTGTAGGATTGCCTCCAAAAGTGATTCCCCAGGCGGGACCGGAAATGGGGGTTTTGGCACTGCTTCCCGGTTTGGGGACACTGGGATTTTATCTTCGCCGACAGTCTTCAAGATAAGAGAAATTTCTCCCCGTAATTCTGATTTGGGATGTTGGTTTGCTGGGTGTGTAACAGTAATCATCTCTTGACAAATTTTCCCGATTTTTGTAACATTTAGTTATGTTTTTCCCGAGGCATATCTATCGGCAGCTTTCTCTACACTTAAAGAGACCGGAAGTGACAGTTCTTACCGGAATGCGCCGAACCGGTAAGACGTCCATTGTGCGCCGGCTTTATGAAGAAGCCCCGCCCAACAAAGTTTTTCTTGACTTGGAAAATCGGATTAATCAGGAGCTTTTTCTGCTTTCGGATTATGACGAAATCAGGAGGCGCTTGATTCTTGACTTTGGACTTGATGACGAAAAGAAAATTTATATTTTTCTTGATGAGATTCAGAATTTGCCGGCGATTGCCTCAGTGGCTAAGTATTTTCTGGACCATTTTAAGACCAAATTTGTGGTCACCGGCAGCTCGAGCTTTTATTTGAAAAATCTTTTTTCTGAGTCCCTTTCCGGCAGAAAACGGCTGTTTGAACTATACCCTTTGACCTTTGAGGAATTTTTGGTTTTTAAGGGAAAGAGAAAGAAACTCGCTGATACTCCTGACAAGAATTGGCCCGAAATAGGGAAGCTTGATTCTGACGCTCGTAGTTATGAGGATCTCTTTAAAGAGTATTTGCGGTTCGGCGGTTTCCCCGGCGTCGTTTTGGCAGGACAAGTGAAGGATAAAGAGGCGGCCTTAAAAGATATTCTGTACTCCTATATTGAGCAGGATGTGCGCCGGCTGACGGATTTTTCCAAAATTGAGGCTTTGGAAAATTTGATTAAACTTCTGGCTGAGAGAGTGGGGCAAAAAATTGAGGTGGCTCGTTTGAGTTCGGAAACCGGACTGGCCCGTGCCACAATTAATGAGTACTTAGAATTTTTAGAGAAGACCTATTTGATTTCCAGGCTGGCCCCGTTTACTTCCAGCAGGGGACGGGAAATTTCCAAAGCGAAGAAGCTTTATTTTTGCGACAGCGGGTTGGCGAATATTCTGTCCCCAAATTCTGCTGCTCAGATGCTGGAAAATGCGGTCTATAATGCCATGCGGGTCAAGTATTTTTTTGCCAGGGCTTTCGAAACAATTAATTACTATCAGCGGGAAGACGGGTCGGAAATTGATTTTGTGGTGGGAGGGAGGTTGGCCGTCGAAGTTAAAACTACCGCCAGCAACTTTGATTATCAGCGTTTGCGATCGGCGGCGAGAAAGTTAAACGTTCCCCGCTTTATGGTTGTGAGTCAAAATGTTACTCCGGCAAAAAACGTTGTCTATGCAGCTTCACTCTAGGTTGCCCTCTAAAGCAAAAGGGTTGTAGGGTCGTTTTTGCTTGACAAGGCCTATAGGATGGGATAGAATGCGGGTATGCCTGAGAGCTTCAGTGGTGTGGAACAGTCTTCAAAAGTGATTCCCCGAGTGGGACCGGAGAATTGGCTGGTGGTGGAGGCAGGATTTTTGGTTATTGGGACAGCAGGTTACTACTTGAAGAAATTTAGATCTATTTGACAACCTGATTGGTAGTTATATTATACTATAAGTTTGAGTAAATATGGCGGAAATTGAACCTAGATCTGGAATTACACGTAGAACTTTTATTCGAGGAAGTGCTGTAACTCTCGGGGTTGCTGGTTTTGGTGCTGTTGCGGTTGCAGGTTACAAGTTTCTTGAAAATATTGGTGCTATTCGAAAGGTTCCGGTGTCACCGACTCTACCAGTTCCGGGGGCACCTACTGCCGCAAGTCCAGATATGGCTGCTCAGGCGGTTGCCCCAACAGGAACGCCTACTGTGGCAGCACCGACGGGGATGCCGGATGCTACTCAGACAAATACTCTTACCAATTCTCCAGTTGCTGCGCCAACTCAAGACAGAAGAACCGCGACAGTTACGGCAACTGTGACATCAAGACCGTCAGAAATGTTGAGGACCTTTGAAAGTTTGGGCATCGAGGTTGATATTAAAGATTTGCATAAGGATTGGCCAATTGATCAAGATGGGGTTGTAAGAGTTTTGAGGGCTGGTGGTTCGTATAATTTTGACAGCACAAGGATTGTCCCAGCGGTAGAGAAGATTGAAGGGGGAAAGAAGGTTTGGCGTGGTTGGTGGAACGCGGAACCGGCATTCCCGTTAAAGGCAGGAGTTCGGTTTGATGCGTCAAGGGGTGCTCATGTGGATTCTTCAGGGAAAGTTTTATTTGATTCGGGTGATATCTTTGATTTCTCGAAAGCCCCTGATCCAAAGGATCTCGTCGACGTAAGATTGAACGTTGAGTTTGCAGGGGTTTTTGCCCGCAGAGGCGGAGTTACTCGTGAGGGAAGGCCGCAGCACACAAGTTATTATTCAGGGGAACAGGGTACAGTGGTCAATGCTGTCGAACAATTCACTTTGATTCCGGTGCCCGAACAGTTGTGTGAGGAAAGTTGGGCAAAGGGTGCGGCAACAAGGGCTTACCGAATGGCTGTAGCCAGCTTCCGAGACAATAAAGATGCGATGGAGGGTTTCATGGATGGTGGCCAAAGAAAGTTTGTTAAAATCCAGTATTTTGACAGCCGTGAGGGCTTAAAGAAATTTGTTGAATTGGACGGGAGATTGATAGCCAGGTCAGTGAAGGAAAAAGGCAAAGATGCCCTGGCTGCAATTGAGAGGTTGGCAGCGGGTTGGCCGATTTCTCCAAATCAGGTGGCAGCCGAAACCGGTTTCCCAGCAGACAAGTTTGTCTTAGAGCCAAAGACTTTTGAATGGTATGGGGAAGCCTTTGTCTTGAGACCCAACGTCAGATACGTGGATGGTGTCGGTCATGAACTTAATGGGGTTTTACAGGTGGGAGCAATTCAGGCTGATGGAAATACAACCAAAGTGTTCGATTTTGGCAGGCCGGAGAAATTGGCTCAATTGGTTAAAGTTCCAAGAGGCTTGCCGGCGGGCATGTATGTTCATACTGGGGACGCGTCGGCTGACTCGAGTGACAGACAGTTTTCGGTGTACACTTGGGGAAAGGGAGATACGATGTTTCGGGGACCCGCTGTCGAGCAAGTTACTTTGATGGAGTTTGGGGAAACCGGTTGTCCGGTCGGGGAAGTGCGGCAACAAATGTTTCTAATCATGAAACAAAGAGCTACTGACAACCACGACCCGGCTCTTCGTCACATCTTATACCGCAATGTGGACGACACAGACTTTATTGTGTTGAAGTAGTTTTATCTTGTAATTGTATGTTCGCCCCTCTTTTTATAGAGAAGTAGGATATCTCCAGGATAGTATTGATCTCCAGGAAGTTCATAGGAACGAATTAAGATAAAGTCTTTTGCTTCTTCGTGGAGGAAGTAGTTTTGGAATCGAATAAGGGAGTTGTATTCGCGAATGTAGTCATGTAGGCCGGGGAAGCGGACTGATACTAGGGCAACATCGACCTTATTGTTCAAAAAAATAGCAATTTGTTTGTTTGTCGTGCTTGATTCAATCAGGTCATAGCCGATGTAATTAAAATCTTGTCTGCGATTCTTGAACTCTGGATAAAGATATGGATCGATTGTGCCGTTATTAAAATCTTGGGTGTCCTTGAGAATGAGGATATTAATCGCTCCCTTTTTAACGGCAAAAATGTCGCTAAGTATCTTTTGGTAAGGAGCGCTTACTGGCTGATAGATGACCTGAACGGGGTAGGTATGAAGGTAGAGCAGGTCAGTCCAACCTAACAGGGGCAGTTCAGCGGAATATTTGATGTCAGGTTTGATGGGGAATCCAAAGGAAAGGATGGTATAGGTTAATAGGAAATAGGGAATCAGCATGGCCGAAGCCGGTGATATGAGCT
Organism: uncultured Gammaproteobacteria bacterium; assembly: GCA_964603445.1. GTDB lineage: Bacteria > Patescibacteriota > Microgenomatia > JAMCZE01 > JAMCZE01 > CAZRUW01. The sequence goes on from CAZRUW010000014.1 coordinate 6,787, forward strand.
TATTTCTGATATTCAGTAGATTGTCCAAGCCGAAGCCCATGACAATAGCCAGAAACGGCATGAGTGGGATTAAGTAACGAATGTTTTTGTTGGGCAGAAAGGTAAAAAAGAGGTAGTTAAAGATGATTACAGAAAATATTAAGAGGGCCTCTTTGGAGTGGTTTTTGTTTTTGACGAGCAGAAACGAAGAGAGGAGAAAAAAGAGAAACCCAATAAAAGAGACTTGAAACATGACGATTAGTTTCAGGTGAAAGAGCAGGTTATCGAGACTTAGGAGATTGTGAGGGTTCCAGAATTCGGCAGTTGATGTAGTTCGACTTATTCTAATGATGTTTTCGAGGTTTGTCAGGTACCAGGGGGCGGCAATCGCAAGGACGATAACGAATCCAATGATGACATTTCGGAAGAAAGCCTTGTTCAAGTTCTGGTCTTTGATGGTGGCAATAAGCACAAAAGTTAGCGGAACCAGAAAATAGATGGCCGAGTACCATTTAGTAAGGAAGGAGAGCCCGAAGATTAGGGCGAAGAGGATTGAATACTTGGTGTCTTGGAAGAGATTTGATTTTTTCAAGAAGTAAAGGCCAGTGATTGTGAACGCGGCGAGAGGAATGTCGAGCATGTGATCACGTGACTGTTGGTAGATAGTGATAAAGAAACTGAAGAAAAATGAGCTAAAAAGGGCGATTCTGTCATTTTGGAACAACTCTTTTGTATAACGGTAGAGAAAGAATATTCCCAGAGTAAGGAAGAAAGTTCCCGAGAGGGCGATGATTTTGTAGTCATTGTTACTAATTAGAGCGAGGATTGATCCCACCCAATGAACAAGGGGTGGATAGTATTGGGTTATCCTGAGGAAATCAAGAAGGTTGAAGTTAGAAATATGATTTTGAGCGTACTCGAGGAATTTGATACTTAGAACAGTATGGAGAGAGGCGTCCCAGGTTGGGGGGACGTTGTTAAGGGTGATCCAGAGTGTGTTGGCAAAAATATGGAAACCGATCAAAAAATAGATTAATAAGTCGGGCCGGAGACGAGTCTTCAGATTGGAAAGGTTAAACATAAGATGGTATAATTATAGGACATTATGATATTAATTAGCAAGTTCAGGAGATACCTACTACCGGTTCTCTTGGTTTTGGTTTCAGTTCTGCTTTGTTTCTTAAATTATACTCCTGGGACGACTTTGTCCGGTTGGGATACATTACAACCCGAACTTAACATCGGCCTGTATTTACAGCGTATTTTTTGGGGTGTTTGGCAACAACACCAAGGACTGGGAGCGGTGGCGGCTCAGGCCCATGCTAGCGAATTGGGGAGGTTGTGGTATTTATTCCCGGTGTCGCTGCTTTTGCCTGCGAACCTGTTCCGCTACGTCTATTTCTGGATAATGTTGATTTTGGGCCCCTTGGGGGTGTTTGCCTTACTCAAAAGGGTGTTTTCTCCTCAGGTAGCCTTTGTTGGGGGATTATTTTACCTTCTTAATTTGGGTACCTTACAGCATTTTTATTTGCCCTTGGAGATGTTTGCCACCGCATTCGGCTTCTTGCCATGGCTTTTTTGGGCGGTTTATGAGAAAAGAACCCGATCACTAATCTTTCTTTTCTTTCTTTCTGCTCCAATGGCACATACCCCGACGCTTTGGTTCGTGAATTTTGCGGCCTTGGTTTTATTCTCCTTTGTTCTTGACCGCCGATGGTTCACAAAAGTCTTTTTAATTGGTTTGATGGTGAACAGCTTTTGGCTCCTGCCAAGCGTCTATTTCATCTTCGGTCATGGTGTCGATGTGGCAGCCTCACAAATTAGCAGGCAGTTTTCCGGACGGGCTATCGCTACGAGCCAGGAATTTGCAAATATTGGGGATTTGGCTTTAATCAGAGGCTATCTCTTTGATTGGGGACATTTTGATTTTATAAGTCGTAAATTTGTAGATTTGTTTCCCGTCTGGAAACAACATCTGAGTAATCCGGCCGTTCTTATTGTAGGGTACGGGGCTTCTCTTGCTGCCTTTGTTGGCCTAATTCTGTCTGTTAAGAAAAAATGTTCATTGGGGATAGCCTTTATTCCAGTGCTTGTTATCTCCATTTTGGGGATGATGAGTTTTTTTGATTTGTTTGGGAGTTTGGGCACAGTTTTTAGTGAAGCTATGCGTTTCCCGTTCACAAAGTTTTCGCTTCTGTTTATGTTGAGCTTTTCTGTTTATGTGGGTTTAGCCTTCAATTTATTTAAAAAACTTTGGTTGATTGTTCTCCCGGCCTTGATTTTTTATATGTGGCCCGCATTCACGGGGAATTTGGTATGTAATTGTGAACGAGTTAACTTTCCGAATTACTACAGCGAGGTTTTCAGCTGGTTTGATAAACAGGATCCTAACAGTCGGATTGCACCGTTTCCTATAGATTCAATTTATGGTTGGGCATATTACGATTGGGGGTATGAGGGAGCTGGCTTTCGGTGGTTTGGATTGTCTCAACCGATTCTGGATCGGGAATTTGACCGCTGGATGCCAACTAATGAAAATTATTATTGGGAATTGTCCTATGCACTTTATTCAAAGAACTTACCGCTTTTTGAGAGTGTTTTGGAAAAGTACCGGACAAACTGGCTTTTGGTTGACGGAAACATTATTAATCCCTCTTCGCCGAAAGCTCTTTTTATTGATGAATTGGAAAAGCTGGCTGCAAAGTCCGAGAAGATTAGAAAGGTTGAGCAAATCGGCAAAATCGCGATCTATGCCGTGGATTTAGGGCGGCCGACCAAAGAGTTTGTCAGCGTTGCCACGCCACTTCCGAAGGTGAATGGCTACCGCTGGGGGAATTTAGACCAGGCTTATTTCGACTTGGGAGATTATGTTTCGGAAACTAAAAAATCCGCGTCTGCGGATTCTTCAGAGGCCGAGGTTGGTCAAAGACCAGACCTTGCCTCTACAAACTTTGATGGTTCCAGCGCTGTGCGCGTTTCCCACCTGTCAAGTGACGGCAGTGTACTGCAAGCTGGTCAAAATGTCAAGGATGAGAATGAAAGAGGGTGTGGACCCGAGGGGAATTGCACCCCCGAAACCTCACTTGACAGGCGGGTTTCGCACTACGCCGGGCCCACACCCCAAAATAGTGAAGCTGATTACTATTATTCTTACCGAACTTTATTTAGTGGGAGGAGTCAGGAAGATTTGGAATTTAATCCGAAGATGCTGGTTGAAGGAGGGGAAATACTCAATCAGAATATTAAGAACTGTACCCAAACGGATCAGAGTCAGGTGGGCAGGACGACCAGCTGTGTTGATTTTTATTTACCAAAACTTTCACACCGGCAGGGATATTTGATCACTATCGAAAGTAAAAATGTTTCCGGGCAGCCGCTTCTGTTTTGGATTGAGAATTTGAACAGCCGCCGGGCGGACTTGGAAACTTATTTAC